>NZ_MDAW01000148.1:0-96717 GCF_002875385.1 Vibrio sp. 10N.222.52.B12
ATAGGTCTATATTGTTAAAGAACTTTCCTACTGAGCTTTGCTCAAATCGGACGGCCATTTTAGCGAGTTAAAGTTTAGTGTCAATCACTTTTTTCAAACTTTCTTTCAAGCGTTTCCGCTTGGCTAATTGGCTTGCTAACTTGGCTTTCGTTTCTTTCGAAGCGTTGCCGTGTCAGCGAGGTGGCATTATAGAGATTGCGATCACATTGGCAATCCCTTTTTCACCTTTTTTTTGATTATTTTATCGTTTGAATGTTTTTTATTCTAAAAGCCGAGTTTTTGCTACTCTTCTCACCAGATATCACTGTTATTGGCGCTTTATAAGGAGTAAAGATGATTTCAATCAGAAGTTATAAAGGCATACGCCCACAGCTAGGTAAACGTGTATACATAGATTCAACCTCTGTTTTAGTCGGTGATATTCGTATTGGCGACGATTCGAGTGTCTGGCCACTAGTTGCAGCTCGTGGTGATGTGAACCATATTCATATTGGTGCTCGAACCAATATTCAAGATGGTAGCGTACTGCATGTAACCCATAAAAATGCTGAGAATCCCAACGGCTATCCGCTAATCATTGGTAATGATGTCACTATTGGTCATAAAGTCATGTTACACGGCTGCGAAATCCACGATCGTGTATTGGTTGGTATGGGAGCAATCGTTTTAGATAACGTTGTTGTCGAATCAAACGTAATGATAGGCGCTGGAAGTTTAGTCCCACCGGGGAAAGTATTAGAAAGTGGTTACTTATATGTGGGCAGTCCGGTAAAACAAGCTCGCCCTCTATCAGAGAAAGAACGAGCTTTCTTGCAAAAGTCTGCCAATAACTATGTGCAGAACAAAAACGACTACATTAACGAAGTGGAAGACATCAATGAGTAGTTAGGAATAGCCCGCTAATCGATGATGATATGGCCTTCTTCACTGAAGGCTTCCTCTTCTATTAACTCTTCGGCGATTTCTTCAAGATCAAAGCGGTAATCAGTAAATACTTTGATTGCCGCTTGCTCAGTTTCAATCAGTGAACCACTGAGTTTTGCTAACTTTTGCTTAGTGACATAACACTCAATCAGCGCACCTGATTGCTGCGCAGCAAAATTTACCGATTGTGATGCTTCATCCCAAGACTGCATGTCAGGGAACAGAATGGATTGATTCATTGATTACTGACCTTCAAGATTCTTTCTTAGCTCTCTAAGAATTTGTTTTGAGCCAGGGCGTAGACCTCGCCATAACATAAAGCTTTCCGCTGCCTGCCCTACCAACATTCCAAGACCGTCATACGCATAGGCAGCACCGTTTTCTTTTGCCCATAAATTAAAGCTCGTCACTCCTTTGCCATAAATCATATCGTAGCTAGTACTATTGCTACCAAAGATAGAAGAAGAAATAGCGGGCAACTCACCACTAAGAGAAGCGGAAGTGGAGTTGATGATGACGTCATATTCTTCATCAATGCTCTCCATCTCTTTGGCTGTGATCGGGCCATGAGAGACAAACAACTCTGCAAGATCCTGAGCTTTGCTAAAGGTACGGTTGGTTATAGTTAAAGAGATAGGGTTTTGCTCAAGGAGTGGTTTAATCACACCACGAGCAGCACCACCAGCACCGATGATCAGGATTCGTGCACCTTCCAACATGACTTGATACTGAAGTAAATCTTGGACTAGACCCGCACCATCGGTGTTATCACCAATGATTTCTCCATCGTCAAGCTTCTTTAGTGTATTGACCGCACCCGCTAGCTGAGCGCGCTCTGTGAGGCGACTAGCAAATTGATAAGCATCTTCTTTAAATGGCATGGTGATGTTGCAACCTCTACCACCTTCAGCAAAAAACACCTTCGCCGCTTCGATAAAACCATCAATAGGAGCGCTTTTTGCGGTATACACCAAAGGCTGATTGGTTTGGCGTGCAAACAAGGTGTGTATGAACGGTGACTTACTGTGCCCGATAGGGTTACCAAACACGGCATAGCGATCAATTTGCTGAGTCATTTCCTTACCTTCATTCCTTACTATATAGAAAAAACAGGGCCATCTGATTACAGATGACCCTATCACTATCTATCTATATAGAAAAGGAGATTCAGTGCTTACCAATCACGTGGGTTTAGGTATCGCTCGTAAAGCTCTGCTTCTGGAGAACCTGCTTGTGGCTCGTAGCTGTATTCCCAACGAGCAAGAGGTGGCATCGACATCAATATCGACTCTGTACGCCCGCCACTTTGTAGACCAAACAGAGTACCGCGGTCATACACAAGGTTGAATTCAACGTAGCGACCACGGCGGTATAGTTGGAATTCACGCTCACGCTCACCGTACTCAATGCTTTTACGACGAGATACAATCGGCAGGTAAGCTTGGCAATATCCTTCGCCAACCGCTTTGATGTAGTCAAAACACTTGTCGAATTCCCACTGGTTTAGGTCATCAAAGAACAGACCACCAACACCGCGAGTTTCATTACGATGTGGTAGGAAGAAGTATTTGTCACACCATGCTTTGTGCTCTGCGTAAACGTGGTCACCGAATGGCGCACAAAGCTGTTTTGCTGTGTCGTGCCATGATTGGCAATCTTCTTCAAATGGGTAGAAAGGCGTTAGGTCAAAACCACCACCAAACCACCAAATTGGATCTTCGCCATCTTTCTCTGCAATAAAGAAGCGGACATTGGCATGTGAAGTCGGTATATAAGGGTTTTTAGGGTGGATAACCAAAGAAACACCCATCGCTTCAAAGCGACGACCCGCTAACTCTGGACGATGCGCCGTCGCTGATGCTGGCATTTCATTACCTTCGACATGAGAGAAGTTCACCCCTCCCTGCTCGAAGATATGACCATCACGCAATACGCGAGTGCGGCCACCGCCACCAAGACGCTCTCCTTTTTCACGTTGCCATGCATCTTCGACAAAGACGGCCTTTCCATCTTCTTGCTCTAATTGCTGACAAATGGAATCCTGAAGTGACATCAAGAACTGCTTTACGGCGTGCTTATCGATTGCTGACATACGTGTAGTACCTATTGGTTGCTGACTAGCAGGGTTAGCCCTGTCTTAATATTTGCGAGGTTTTAGCATCACGGATTTCACTCGGCTTGTCACGACCACTGGTTTTACCACGTAAGATCGCCACAAGTCGGTCACCTAACTGTTCTTCGACTTCTTCCGTCGTCATACAAGGAGGCAGACCTGTAAGATTCGCGCTGGTAGAGGTTAGCGGCTTTCCGAACGCATTACACATCTTTTGTACCAAAGGATGATCCGTCACACGTACGGCAATCGAATCAAATTGACCCGATACCCAGTGAGAGACTTTGTCACTCGCGGGCATAATCCAAGTGTATGGCCCAGGCCACGTTGCGTGGACTTTATCTAACTGCTCTTGAGTCAACTGAGATTCATCAACATAAGGCAAAAGCTGCTCATAGTTTGCCGCAATTAAGATTAAGCCTTTCTCTACTGGACGCTGTTTTAGCTCTAGCAGTTTTTGAATCGCTTCTGGGTTATCTGGGTCACAGCCAACACCAAACACGCCCTCTGTTGGGTAGGCGATCACTTCGCCTGTTTGTAGTGCTTCTAGCACCTGTTCAAAGTTCTCCACTGATGACTTCCTGATAATCTTATTTGTTGTGTTTGTACTAAGTGTACAAATATTCATTCTTAGAGACTAAAGCAATTTGTTTATAAAATGTATCAATAGCATTTACAAATACACGCAAACGTTTGCTTGAGGTAAAAATCCCCGTATAATGCGCACAAATTTATCAGCTCACCTAATTTTGCAGCTTGAAGGAGTTTGAGATGAAAGTCGGTATCATCATGGGTTCTAAATCAGATTGGCCAACCATGAAACTAGCAGCGGACATGCTGGATCAATTTGGCGTGTCTTACGAAACAAAGGTGGTGTCAGCTCACCGTACTCCTCAATTATTGGCTGATTACGCAAGCAGTGCGAAAGAACGTGGCATTAAGGTCATCATCGCAGGTGCGGGGGGTGCAGCTCACCTACCAGGCATGGCGGCGGCGTTTACCAGCGTACCTGTACTTGGCGTTCCAGTTCAGTCTCGTGCACTAAAAGGCATGGATTCGTTGCTTTCTATCGTACAGATGCCAAGAGGCATTGCGGTTGGCACATTGGCGATTGGTGAAGCAGGCGCAGCAAACGCAGGCATTCTGGCTGCTCAAATCCTTGGTACACATGATGAGGCGATCATGGCAAAAGTCGAAGCGTTCCGTAACGAACAAACGGAAACTGTTTTGGCGAACCCAAACCCTGCTGAGGATTAATCAGATGCATGTACTGGTTCTTGGTGCGGGCCAATTGGCTCGTATGATGTCTCTGGCTGGTGCGCCACTGAATATTCAAATCTCAGCTTACGATGTGGGCAGTGGTAACATCGTTCATCCACTGACTCAGCATGTACTAGGTAACGGCTTAGAGAATGCGATTGAACAAGTGGACGTCATTACTGCTGAGTTCGAGCATATCCCACATGACGTGCTTGATGTGTGTGAAGCCAGTGGTAAGTTCCTACCAAGTAAGCAAGCCATCAAAGCGGGTGGTGATCGCCGTATTGAGAAAGCATTGCTTGATGATGCAAACGTACGTAACGCGAAATACTACGTAATCGAAAATCGTGAAGACTTTGACCGCGCAATTGAACACGTTGGTATGCCAATGGTTCTGAAAAGTGCGTTGGGTGGTTACGATGGTAAAGGCCAGTGGCGCTTAAAAGAAACTTCTCAAGTCGAAGGCATTTGGACAGAGATGGCAGAGTGCATCGCGGCAGCAAAGACTCAAGCAATTGTTGCTGAGGAATTTGTCCCTTTTAACCGCGAAGTTTCACTGGTTGGTGCTCGCGGTAAAGATGGCAGCGTTGAAGTGTACCCTCTGGCAGAGAACGTCCACACCAATGGTGTATTGAGCCTTTCTACTGCGATTGATGCACCAGAGTTGCAAGAGCAAGCAAAACAGATGTTCACGGCCGTAGCCAACGACTTAAATTATGTTGGCGTGTTAGCGCTGGAGTTCTTTGACGTTGACGGCACGTTGCTGGTTAACGAAATCGCACCACGCGTACACAACTCTGGCCACTGGACTCAACAGGGTGCAGAAACCTGTCAGTTTGAGAACCACCTACGCGCCGTGTGTGGCATGCCTTTGGGTAGCACTAAGCTGGTTCGTGAAACCTCGATGATTAATATTCTTGGTGAAGACACAGTGCCAGAAACATTGCTAGCAATGGATGGTTACCACATTCATTGGTACGGCAAAGAAAAACGTGCGGGTCGCAAGATGGGTCATATCAACGTGTGCGGCGATTATACTGGCGAGCTGAATCGTAAACTGTGTGCATTGGCAGATGTTCTCGATGAAGAAGCCTTCCCTGCAGTGCATGAATTCGCTAAGCAGTGGCAAGCGTAGAAATATTTCTGAATAAATTGCAAAAGGGTCGCATGATGCGACCCTTGTTAATTCGTACTGAAGATTATTGTGATTGAGTATGCTGGCACTTACGACTCGCGCATTGCAGCTTGATCCCGCTGGCAAGTTTCTTTTCTACCAACAAGGTAAACCCACATTCCTCGCAGCGGCCTCTTACAGGCGGCAAGTTCACCGCAAACTTACACTTCGGATAGTTATCACACGCATAAAATGTTTTACCAAATCGGGTCTTACGCTCAACCAAATGTCCTTTACCACATTCAGGGCAAGCATGTTGCTCTTTCGCTTGCTGCTCTGGCTCAGGTTGGTTAATCGACTCAATATGATGACATTCTGGGTAATGGCTGCAGCCAACAAACATACCATAACGCCCTTGGCGCAACACCAGCTCATTACCGCAATCTGGGCAAGGCACGCCCAACTCTTTTACGATGTGGCCATCATTGCTGTGTAGCGGCTTGATATAATCGCAACTTGGATAATGGCTACAACCTAAAAACGGGCCATGCTTACCGTGTTTAAGAGAGACTTCCCCACCGCATTTAGGACAAGGTTCGCGCTCAAGCGCATGCTCATGTGCCGAGAAAAGGTTGTGATCGATTTTACTACTCATACTCATCGCTCAAGCAGAAGATATTAATGAAGAATACCTTGTTCCTTGGTGTATAGCAGCTCTTCCATCAGCGTGTAGGCGTTTTCGTTGCCCGGCACATTAAACAGCACCATAAGAATGATCCATTTCAGGTCTTCAAGCTCAAATTCATGAGTTTCTAGCCCCATCACCCGATCAATAACCATTTCGCGAGTTTCCGTAGTCAGAACATTGATTTGCTCTAGAAACAATAGAAAACCACGACATTCAAGATCCAAACGCTGCATCTCAGACGATGTATAAATACGGGTCGATGCCGCTGCAATGCAAGTCGAGATAGCAGAATGTGCGTCACTTTGTTGCAACGCCGCCAGCTCTTCTAACCAGACAAGGGCTTTGTAGATGTCTTTTTGTTGGAAACCTGCACGAAGCAACTCATCTTCCAACTCGTCTTGATCGACCTGTAAATCTGCATCGCTATGGATGTAGGTTTCAAATAGATACATAAGTATATCCATCATCATAGCTAGCCCCTCCCCTTTCGAATATAGCCACCGGATACTGCAACAACATGCCCTGAAAGCTCAAGCTCTAAGAGCTGCATCATGACTTCTTGGACAGGTATATTGGTCCTGTTTGCAAGAATATCAACTGGTGTAGCCTCATTTCCTACGTTAGCTAACAGCTGAGGAAATGGCAATTCTTCTTCATCAATTGGCGCAGAAAATAAATCTAAGCTTTGATTAATAGACCAATCAAGCAGTGACTGTATTTCATTTAACACGTCTTGAGTAGTTTGTACGAGACAAGCACCGTTACGAATCAATTGATTACCGCCACTCGCATTGGGCGAATGAATAGAGGCAGGAAGCGCAAATACTTCACGACCTTGTTCTAGAGCATAACGAGCAGTAATCAAGGAGCCACTTTTTTCCGCCGCTTCCACCACCAATACACCCAACGACAAACCACTAATAATTCGATTGCGACGTGGGAAGTTTTCCGCACGAGGTTTCGCTTTTGGACGAAACTCCGAAACGAGAGTGCCATTCTCCATGACACGCTGCGCTAAACCACGATGCCTGGCGGGGTACACTTGCTCCAACCCAGAACCTAAGACAGCGATAGTTTTACCGCCCGCCATAAGCGCACCATCATGAGCATGACCATCAATACCCAAAGCCAAGCCACTGGTCACGATCAGATCATGTTGTACGAGTTCTGAAGCAAAGCTACGAGCATGTTGCAACCCATCCACACTAGCATTACGACTACCAACCATGGCGATTTGCGGTTGAGACAAACAGCTCGCATCTCCCTTTACAAATAATAAAGGAGGTGGCGCGACCGTTTGTTTAAGAAGTGGAGGATAAAGTGGATTCGCCAAGGTGAGAATAGAATGATGGGAAGAGGATGCTAACCAAGTTAAACAAGCATCGACTTCTTTATCGACCTCAGACCATGCTTGTAACTGTTTCATCGTCAGCCCAAGGCGGAGAAGCTGTTCAGTCGAGTACTGGACAATGTTATTCGGCGTGTCTTTGGTCAGCAGCTTATTCATCTTAACCCCGCCAATGCCTGGTAAGCAGCTGAGCTTTAACCAGGCAGCGAGGTCGGTATCATTGTGTGGTTGCATTGGTAGTCGATTCCTCTACCAGAGGAGAAACCACAGATACCTCTTTGTTGATTGGCTTCGTGCTATTGGTGATCAGAGCAAGACTGAAATACTCATACGGGCGAATCACTAACAACTCCCCAACTTTGCTCTGTGGTAAGGTAATTTTCGTATCGAGCAAACCATTATCTTTGGCAAAGTCATCACCGTCTTTGAATACTGGGTGTGCGTCTTCTTTCAAATCAAACACACTGCCTTGGCGAAGCGCATCCGATGTGCCTTTATCTATCACCACAACTTGGTTGGTCGAGCTATAACGGATACCTTCAATATTCCCCAATAATTTCGCAGAAGAGCCTTGTGGTGATGGCAACGGATAGAATGTTGCAGAGAAATCACCGTTATCAAGAACTTGAACTGGCAAAGCAATGTCGTTACGGACAATCTCTTGCAATTGCGTGGTGATCTTCAGACCAGAAAATTCACTCGACGCCTCGACCAACTCACCTTTAGCAATCAAACGTAATGCCGTGATTTGCTTTGATACATCATCTCGCGAGAAGGTTTCTACAGGTCGATAGATAGCCCATCCTGCCGAAGTTTGCTCACCACTAATATACAGCGTGTCTTCCGCAGTAAGGAATTTGTTGCCTTTACTGCTGCCCATCACTTTGGCTGCATTTTCTAATGTTTCATCATCCACTAAGCGATCGGATTTCAGATAAGGCATCACCAACCCTTCCGCAACCGTCGGTACCGCTTTTCTTTCCGTGATACGCGCTTGAGGGCTAAGCTTTTTAACCGGCTTTAAACTCAATACCGGTTGGCCATTAATCCAAACCAAAGAGAGCTTATCACCGGGATAAATCAGATGTGGGTTGTCTATTTCTGGGTTTACCTGCCACAAACGAGGCCACAACCAAGGGCTATCCAAATACAAAGCAGAAATATCCCACAGCGTATCACCTTTCACCACAACGTAAGTTTTGGGTGCATCGTCTTTAACGGTAAGTGGTTGGGAGTCCGTGTTTGCTACGGCACTGAAAGAGAAAAGTAACGGCAACGTAATGCGAGAAACGTTGCGGAAAATTCGATTCATGACCCTCGTCCTTGGTCTGTTAGGCAGTTACCGGAATGGAAATTGGTATCAGGATGCTGTCATTTAGGTCATAAAATGTCTAGAATTGAGCCAACAAGGTTTGTGCTGTTACGGCACAGTTCAATATTTCGAGTGAATATGTCTGTATTACAAGTATTAACATTCCCAGATGATCGCCTGCGTACCGTTGCAAAACCTGTAGAAGAGGTGACACCTGAGATTCAAAAAATCGTCGATGACATGATTGAAACCATGTACGACGAAGAAGGTATTGGCCTTGCGGCAACGCAGGTTGATATCCATAAACGTATCGTAGTAATTGATATTTCAGAGACTCGCGATGAGCCAATGGTGCTTATCAACCCTGAGATTCTGGAAAAGCGTGGCGAAGATGGCATTGAAGAAGGCTGTCTGTCGGTACCTGGTGCTCGAGCACTTGTAGCTCGCGCTGCTGAAGTTACCGTTAAAGCCCTAGATCGCGATGGCAAAGAATACACTTTCGACGCTGACGATCTGCTAGCAATCTGTGTTCAGCACGAACTAGACCATCTAATGGGCAAACTGTTCGTTGATTACCTATCGCCACTAAAGCGCAAGCGTATTCAAGACAAGCTAGCGAAAATCAAACGCTTTAACGAGAAACAGCAAAACGCTTGATCTCGATACAATTTAATTAGAAGGAAGTCTACCTTGAGTCAGTCTTTACGTATTGTCTTTGCAGGTACTCCGGATTTCGCCGCCCGTCACTTGGCGGCGTTGTTGTCTTCGGAGCACGAAGTAATTGCGGTTTACACTCAGCCAGACCGCCCTGCTGGTCGCGGTAAAAAGCTTACTGCCAGCCCAGTAAAAACCATCGCGCTAGAGCACGGCATTCCGGTTTATCAGCCAGAAAACTTCAAATCAGACGAAGCCAAGCAAGAGCTTGCCGATCTAAACGCCGATATCATGGTAGTAGTGGCTTATGGCCTATTGCTTCCACAAGTTGTGCTAGACACACCTAAACTAGGTTGTATCAACGTACACGGTTCGATTCTTCCTCGCTGGCGCGGCGCTGCTCCTATCCAACGTTCAATTTGGGCTGGTGATGCAGAAACGGGTGTAACCATCATGCAGATGGACATTGGTTTGGATACAGGTGACATGCTGAAAATCGCAACATTGCCGATTGAAGCAAGTGACACCAGCGCATCTATGTACGAAAAACTTGCAGGCTTAGGCCCTGATGCTCTGATTGACTGCCTAGCAGACATCGCAACAGGTAATGCTGAGCCAGTGAAGCAAGATGACGAGCTTGCAAACTACGCGAAGAAGCTGAGCAAAGAAGAAGCGCGCATTAATTGGAATGACGACGCGGCACACATTGAGCGTTGCGTTCGCGCATTCAACCCATGGCCAATGAGCCACTTTGAAGCGGCTGAAAACAGCATCAAAGTATGGCAAAGCCGTGTGGCGGAACAAACCAGTGACAAGCCAGCGGGCACTATTGTGCAAGCAGATAAAACTGGTATTTATGTTGCGACAGGCAATGGCACACTGGTACTGGAACAACTGCAAGTTCCGGGTAAAAAAGCCATGTCAGTTCAAGATATTCTGAACTCACGTGCATCTTGGTTTGAAGTTGGCACCCAACTGGTTTAAAAAGCCAGACAATAGTGTCAAAGACCAATAATACGAACTTTTAGAGGGCAGAGATGCCCTCCTTTACTTTAAGGTACTCATCATGAATGTTCGCGCTGCGGCTGCCAACGTCTTGTATCTTGTCGTCGACAAGGGCCACTCACTTTCAAGCGCTCTTCCAGCGGCTCAACAAAACGTACGACCACGTGACCACGCTCTTCTACAAGAGATCTGTTACGGCGCTCTACGTTACCTCCCTCGCCTAGAAATGATTGCAAACCAGTTGATGGATAAGCCGTTAAAAGGCAAACAACGCGTTTTCCATCACCTTATTTTGGTAGGCATTTATCAGCTAAGCTTCATGCGTATTCCTGCGCACGCTGCAGTCGGTGAAACGGTTGAAGGAACCAAAGAGCTGAAAGGTCCTCGTCTACGCGGTCTTATCAACGCGGTATTGCGTAACTACCAGCGCAACCAAGAAGAACTAGACCAAATGGCGGTCAGCAACAATGCGGGCAAGTACGGCCACCCAAGCTGGTTACTTAAACTGCTGCAAGAAGCTTACCCAGAGCAGTGGGAAAGCATTGTTGAAGCCAACAACCAAAAAGCGCCAATGTGGCTGCGTGTAAACCACCAGCACCACACTCGTGATGAATACCTAACGCTACTCAAAAATGAAAACATTGATAGCACGCCACACACACAAGCAATGGACGCCCTAAAATTGGCGGCGCCATGCGATGTGATGAAACTGCCGGGCTTTGAAAAAGGTTGGGTATCGGTGCAAGATGCGGCAGCACAGTTGTCGATTAACTATCTTGAACCAAAAGATGGCGAGCTGATCCTAGACTGCTGTGCAGCACCGGGCGGTAAGACGGCGCACATTCTTGAACGTACGTCTGGCAGCGAAGTGGTTGCCATTGACTGCGACGACACACGTCTTAAACGTGTGCACGAAAACCTGAAGCGTCTCAACCTTCAGGCAAAAGTGGTTTGCGGCGATGCGCGTAATCCTCAAGAATGGTGGCAAGGCGAACAATTTGATCGCATTTTGCTGGACGCACCATGTTCTGCAACGGGCGTAATTCGTCGTCACCCAGACATCAAATGGCTACGTCGTGCTGATGATATTGCCGCACTGGCGGAACTACAGAGCGAAATTTTTGATGCAATGTGGACGCAACTGAAACCGGGCGGCACCATGGTTTACGCGACTTGCTCAATCACACCACAAGAAAACGTGGAGCAAGTAAAAGCGTTCTTAGCACGTACTGCAGATGCGCAACTAGTGGACTCTGATCCCGAACAACCTGGTCGTCAGATTCTACCAGGTGAAGAAGATATGGATGGTTTCTACTACGCAGTGCTAACGAAAAAACACGCGTAACAGCATGCTAAATAGGGCGATTGAAGCGAATTCAATCGCCTTTTTCAGATAACGAGTAAAGAGTATGAAAATCATTATTCTTGGTGCTGGTCAGGTTGGCGGCACATTGGCAGAAAACCTCGTTGGTGAGAATAACGACATCACCATCGTTGATAAAAATGGCGATCGACTGCGAGAGTTACAAGACAAGTACGATCTGCGTGTTGTTAACGGTCATGCTAGTCATCCAGATGTGCTGCACGAAGCTGGTGCACAAGATGCCGACATGCTCGTTGCGGTAACCAATACCGATGAAACCAACATGGCCGCATGTCAGGTCGCCTTCACTCTGTACAACACGCCAAACCGCGTTGCACGTATTCGCTCTCCAGAATATCTGGCAGAAAAAGAAGCCCTATTTAAATCTGGTGCTATTCCTGTCGATCACCTTATCGCACCAGAAGAGCTGGTAACCAGCTACATCGAACGCCTCATCCAATACCCAGGCGCGTTGCAAGTGGTAAGCTTTGCCGAGCAGAAAGTCAGCCTAGTAGCGGTAAAAGCCTACTACGGTGGCCCTTTAGTAGGTAACGCTCTGTCTGCCCTGCGTGAACACATGCCACACATCGATACTCGTGTTGCTGCGATTTTCCGTCAAGGTCGTCCAATTCGTCCGCAAGGCACCACCATCATTGAAGCTGATGATGAAGTGTTCTTCGTTGCGGCAAGTAACCATATCCGCTCAGTAATGAGTGAGCTTCAGCGCCTCGAGAAGCCCTATCGCCGCATCATGATTGTTGGTGGTGGTAACATCGGTGCGAGCTTAGCCAAACGCCTTGAGCAAACCTACAGCGTCAAGCTGATTGAGCGTAACTACCAGCGTGCAGAAAAACTGTCTGAGCAGCTTGAAAACACCATCGTCTTCTGTGGTGATGCGGCAGACCAAGAACTGCTAACAGAAGAAAACATCGACCAAGTAGATGTGTTCATCGCGTTAACCAACGAGGATGAAACCAACATCATGTCTGCGATGTTGGCAAAACGCATGGGCGCAAAGAAAGTGATGGTGCTGATCCAGCGCGGCGCTTATGTTGACCTAGTGCAAGGCGGTGTGATTGACGTGGCTATCTCACCACAGCAAGCGACGATTTCTGCCCTACTGACGCACGTTCGTCGTGCTGACATTGTTAACGTATCTTCTCTGCGTCGTGGCGCGGCAGAAGCGATTGAAGCCGTTGCGCATGGTGACGAAACCACATCCAAGGTGGTAGGTCGCGCGATTGGCGATATCAAACTCCCACCAGGAACCACCATTGGTGCTATCGTTCGTGGCGAAGAAGTTCTTATCGCACACGACCGCACTGTCATCGAACAAGATGACCACGTCGTGATGTTCCTGGTCGACAAAAAGTACGTACCAGACGTCGAAGCGCTGTTCCAGCCGAGTCCATTCTTCCTCTAGGATTTTCCTATGGTCAACTTACGTCCCGTACTGTTTGTTATCGGGCTGGTTTTATCCAAACTGGCCCTTTTTATGTACGTGCCGACTTTGGTCGCGTTTTTCACAGGTACGGGCGGATTCCTCGATTTCGCTCAAGCCGTTGTGATCACCCACCTAGCCGCATTCATCTGTTTGACGATTGGACGAACCGCTAAATTCAAGCTCAGTGTTCGCGATATGTTCCTCATCACCAGCTTGGTGTGGACCATCGCCAGTGCCTTTGCAGCATTACCATTCGTATTCATCAACCACATTAGCTTTACCGATGCTTACTTCGAAACCATGTCTGGCATCACGACAACCGGTTCTACAGTGCTCAGTGGCTTAGACAACATGGCTCCGAGCATCTTATTGTGGCGATCTATCTTGCAGTGGCTTGGGGGCATTGGCTTTATCGTAATGGCGGTTGCCATCCTACCAATGCTTAACGTCGGTGGTATGAAACTGTTCCAAACCGAATCGTCTGATTGGTCAGACAAAAGTAGTCCAAGAGCCAAGACCGTCGCGAAGAACATCGTATTAGTGTATCTGATGCTGACAGGCTTGTGCATTGTGGGTTATTTGCTGACTGGCATGAACCTGTTTGAGGCGATCAACCACGCCTTCACCACCCTATCAACGGGCGGTTACTCAACATCAGATGGTTCAATGAACCACTTCTCTAATGGCGCACATTGGGTGGCCACCACCTTTATGTTCCTTGGTGGTCTGCCATTCCTATTGTTTGTTGCCGCGTTACGTAAACGCAGTGTCGAAGTCTTAATACGAGACGCCCAAGTGCGCGGTTTTGCCTACTTGTTTTTGTTCTCAAGTCTCGTGGTTTCTGCTTGGCTCGTGCTTCGTGATGGTTACACCATTTTGGATGCACTGCGTGTATCCATGTTCAACATCGTCTCTGTCGTTACGACCACTGGCTTTGGTCTAGAAGACTTCACCGCATGGGGCGCCCTCCCAACGACACTGTTTGCCTTCTTAATGATGGCAGGTGCATGTTCGGGCTCGACCTCAGGAGGGATTAAAATCTTCCGCTTCCAGATCGCGATGACGCTACTTAACAAGCAAATCATGAAGCTGATTCACCCATCTGGCGTATTCGTTCAACGTTATAACCAACGCCCAGTGAACGACGATATTGTTCGCTCAGTGGTGGCATTTGGCTTGATGTTCTTTATTACCATTATCTTCATCGCTGGCTGTTTAAGTGCGCTTGGTCTAGATCCTGTGACCAGTATTTCTGGTTCGATTACTGCGGTAGCAAACGTAGGTCCTGGCATGGGTAGCGTGATTGGCCCAACAGGTAACTTTGCGCCTTTACCAGACACAGCGAAATGGCTCCTAAGCTTTGGTATGTTAATGGGACGCTTAGAAATTTTGACTATTCTTGTACTGCTCTTCCCGGCGTTTTGGCGTAGATAAACAGACTTAAAATAAAAGGTATAACAATGAAAACATGGATCACTCTGGCTACCCTACTAGCCACTTCATCCGTTTACGCGGCAGAAGTCGTGAAGCTTGCGGATGGGCGCGAAGTAAAACTGAACGACGACTTCACGTGGGAATATGTCGTAAATAAAACCGCACCAAAGGCCGCAGAAACCACACTAGAAAACGTTGAAGCGGTAGAAACGGCGGCAGTGGTAGCCTCGACAACAGCAGAGATAGCGACGATTCCAGTTGTGAACAAGAAAGTCGGAACCACCGTTGTTGTAAACGCGAAGAAGCCAACCATGCAGCTGTCTGATTCAGGTGTGGATGTATTGATTGGCTCGGCGAGCTATGAAGATGGTGAACTGATTTTCCCAACTTCTATCACTAACCAAAGCTCACAATCAGTGATTCAGGTAGAAGTGGAAGTACAGGTATTCGATATGGCTGGCAAACAATTGGCGAAAGAAAACATCACGGTTTGGCAATCTATCAAACGCATGGCAGATACCTACCTTCGCCCACAACAGGCCGAGCAAGGTAAAACAATTAAATTGGCAGTGCCACAGTCGCAGCAATACCAATTCTCAGCAGAAGTATTAGAAGTGAAAACTCGCTAATATATGGCACATCACTTTGTCGAGTTTATCTTGATGTTAGATAGGCTCGACAAAGTAATAAATCGCAAAGAAGTGACAAACACAACCCGCCAACACAAATCCATGCCAAATCGCGTGATTAAAAGGAATTCGTTTGGCAACGTAGAAAATCACCCCTATTGAATACACCAAACCACCCGCAGCTAAAAGCGTCAAACCACCAATATCCAGATTTATCGCCAGTTGGTAAATCACAATCAACGATAACCAGCCCATAACCAAATACGTCATCAAAGACAATTTTTTGAATCGATAAACAAACGCGACTTTCATGATGATACCGATCAGAGCAATGGTCCAAATCACAATCATCAATCCAATTGCTAGTGGCGTACGTAGGCTCACTAATAAAAATGGCGTATAGCTACCTGCAATCAGTAGATAAATAGCGCAGTGGTCAAACGTTTTTAGCCAGCGCTTGGCTTTCGGATATGGGATCGCATGGTAAAGCGTGGATGCCAGAAACAAGACAATCATACTCGAGCCGTAGATAGCCATACTGGTAATGGTCAGTGCATCCGCTTGATGATCGAAAGCCTTGATGAGAAGCAGAACCAAGCCAACAATGCCGAAGATCATTCCAATACCATGAGTAATGGAGTTGGCCAGTTCTTCGCCCTGACTGTATTGTGCTTTCTGAAGTGAGGACATGAACGCGCCTATACTAGAGTTTTGAATATTCACTCTAGTATGGCACATTAGGCTTACACGTGTAAGCTTAAATTAGGACTCGTGCGCTGCGGTAGTTTGATCAAGATAGTTGAGCACTAATGAGCCAACATCATCCAATTTAGTATTGATTGGAATACTCAACTCACGTTTTAATTTCCCACTGCCGAGTAGGCTAGCTAACATGCCACGAGCACCACTACGAGTCCGATCAACTTCAAACCATAACTTCAGGTTTGTCTCGTCGCGGTGAGCAACAAACTCCAATTCTCGCCATACTCCGTGATATGGGCCGTCGGTTGGCACCATTTCAAACTCTTGCACAAATGGGAGGTCAAAGCCTTTCACTTCTTCGCACTCAACTTGTCGAATGCGCAAACCTTGCGATTCAAAAGCAGACAAAATGGCATCCATAAGTGGGTCGGGTCTAACAGTGAGAATGTCTTTGTCGGTTGGATCTAGTGCCATGGCGACGTCTAAGCCAGTTTCAAGCCAGACTTGGACATCACCAATAGTGACAGGTGTGTTCCATGGTACGTCGAGCTTCACGTCAAAGGTGCGCTCTTCACCAGAGTGAATGGTAAATGCATAAGGGAGGTTCCACTTCGCCAAAACATGAGTCTGCGGCACTCTTCGCATACTCTGTCCTTCACGAGCACCACGATCATCTGGGGCTTCTGCGATATAACGACAGCAAAGTTTGAGATCGATATTGTCGATCGCTTGCTCTGTCGCTCCACCATAGACATGGATAGAAACATCCACGCTCTGGCCGGGATATAGCACATCTTGATTCAGGACCGAGTCGACCTTAGCACTACCGATCCCAAAACTTGCCAGTGTCTTCTTCAAAAATGACATATGCACCTCCTTCGTAGAATTCTCATACTACTACTGCTGATCATGGGATCAAAACAAATTTCACCTTGTTCTAAGCTCAAAAACGATAAAATCCATACAATTCAACTGTTCAACTATCGACCAATTATGGCAGGAGTGCTAACCTATACACGATATGCATGCATATCATTATTCCTGATTCATTATTTGGATTGGCGAAAGCCAGAAGAGCCACCCTTCAAGCAGTTGAAGCTCAACTCATAGTGACTCAGGCCATTACATCGGCAATGGATATGCCTGGCAGTTAGGTATCTAAATGCGCCCAACAACAGTCAGGTTCGCACACACTAATCGTAGTGCAATGCGCCGTCGCAGTGGTTTTACTGCTGCGCCAAAGGCAAAACAAGTTGCGCCAACAATGACTCTGGTTGAGAAGACAGCGATTATGCCAAGTGTTCCAAACAAAGTTATTAAAGCAGCTTAATTAAAAAGCGCGGCAGTCACCGCGCTTTTTTCTTTTCTCTCCGCCCTTTCCTATTTGGTGTTCGCCAAGCAATTTGATACCTTTAGTAGCAAATAACACCTATAAATTCTGTGGAGAAAGAAATGAAGTGTCATCGTATTGAAGAGCTGCTTGAGCTACTAGAGCCAGAGTGGCATAAAGATCAAGAAATGAACCTGCTACAGTTCATCGTTAAACTGGCAAACGAAGCGGGTTATGAAGGCAAATTGGAAGATCTGACTGATGATGTGTTGATCTACCACCTAAAAATGCGCAATAGCAGCAAAGACGAAATGATCCCAGGTTTAAAGAAAGACCAAGAAGATGACTTTAAAACCGCCATCCTTCGCGCTCGCGGCATCATCAAGTAAACGGCTCAACACCCAAGACTGATAAGCGACTCATTTGAGTCGCTTTTTTTATAACTAAATCAACCAGTTCGAAAAGCCATTTATAACTGTTCAGCCATTTATCAGGTTAACTGTACTGACTTTTGTTGTTAAACGTTGACAGTGTTAAAGAAACGGAATTGTTATTGATTGTATAATCGCCGTTCATCAGTATTTACTAAAATAATTATGCCCAGTCATGATTCACCGTCTGGGCAAAACAACAATGTCATTGAGCGTCATCAATAGAAATGTCGCCGCACATTATAAGAGCCGAAAGAAGGAAGCGTTCATGAGTCAGGATAAGATCGATATCAAAGATGTGACTCCCAAAACCTTTAATCCCAAAACCCACAAAGGGAATGGGGACCGTTTCAACCCAAGTAATCGTATCTATGTGCGTGAGAGCAAAGGCACCTTTCAAAAGCTACGCCGTTATGGTGGTTGGTTTTTGTTGTTGCTGTTTGCATTGGTTCCGTGGATTCCTTACGGAGAGCGCCAAGCCATTTTGCTGGATATCGGAAACCAGCAGTTCAACTTTTTCGGCACCACTCTGTACCCTCAAGATCTCACCCTGCTCGCCCTGTTGTTTGTGATTTCCGCTTTTGGGTTATTCTTCATCACCACCTTTTTAGGTCGGGTTTGGTGTGGCTATCTGTGCCCACAAACCGTGTGGACCTTCATGTATATCTGGTTTGAAGAAAAGCTAGAAGGCAGCGCCAATAAACGCCGTAAACAAGATTCCAATAAGTTGACCACCAACTTGGCGATACGTAAAACCCTCAAACATATCGCGTGGTTTGCGATAGCCCTTGCGACAGGTTTCACCTTTGTTGGTTACTTCGTACCGATGAAACAGTTGGTTATCGACTTCTTTACTTTCAATGCTAACTTCTGGCCAGTGTTCTGGGTGATGTTCTTCGCCATTTGTACTTACGGTAATGCAGGTTGGATGCGCTCTATCATGTGTATTCACATGTGTCCTTATGCACGCTTCCAATCCGCCATGTTCGACAAAGACACCTTCATTGTTGGTTACGATACCAAACGCGGAGAAAAGCGAGGTCCTCGCTCACGTAAAGCAGACCATAAACAAATGGGGCTCGGTGACTGTATCGACTGTGATTTGTGTGTTCAGGTCTGTCCAACTGGCATCGATATTCGCGATGGCTTGCAATATGAGTGCATTAACTGTGGTGCATGTATTGACGCCTGTGACAAAACCATGGAACGCATGGGTTATGAAAAGGGTCTGATCAACTACACCACAGAACATCGCCTCTCAGGCAAGAGTACAAAGGTCATGCGTCCCAAACTGCTTGGTTATGGTGCAGTATTATTGGTGATGATTGGCTTGTTCTTCCTCCAAGTCGCATCCGTTGACCCGGCAGGTATGAGTGTACTGCGTGATCGTAATCAGTTGTTCCGCGTTAATAGCTTAGGTGAAGTGGAAAACACCTACACCCTCAAAGTGATCAACAAAACCCAACAAGTTCAAAAGTATGACTTAAACGTGGAAGGCTTGAGTGATGTCAGTTGGTATGGCAAACAAACGATTCAAGTTGAACCCGGAGAAGTCTTGAACTTACCAATGAGTCTTGGCGTTGATCCTGACACGCTAAACTCCGCGATTACGACAATTCAGTTTATACTCACCGATAAGAGCAACGAATTCACTATCGAAGTAGAAAGCCGATTCATCAAGAAGCTATAACTTCGAAGACCAATGGAAAAAGGCTCAGTAATGAGCCTTTTTATTTATATGTCCCAAGGTACTTTCAACTTTGATGCCCTGACGCCCGACTTTATGTGGTACGCGCTAGAGAGCATCGGTATTCGAGCAGAGTCAGGATTTCTGCCTCTCAACAGCTATGAAAACCGCGTATACCAATTCACTGACGAAGAACGCCAACGCTACGTAGTGAAATTCTACCGCCCAGAACGTTGGAGCAATGAGCAAATTCAAGAAGAGCATGATTTCACGCTTGAACTGATCGACAACGAAATTCCCGTCGCCCCACCCGTTCGCATTAATGGTCACACCTTGCATCATTATCAAGGTTACGGCTTTGCTTTGTTTGAGAGTGTTGGCGGTCGTCAGTTTGAAGTGGATAACCTCGATCAATTAGAAGGCGTTGGTCGCTTTTTAGGTCGTATTCATAAAGTGGGAAGCAAACAAGCGTTTCAGCACCGTCCAAGCATTGGTCTACAAGAGTATCTCTACCAACCAAGAGAGATTTTGCAAAACGCCAATATGATCCCAATGCATTTGGAAAATAGTTTCTTCAATGATTTAGACATGCTGATCAAATCACTCGAAAACCACTGGCAAGACGGCTTTAAATCCATTCGTCTGCACGGTGATTGCCATCCGGGTAACATCTTATGGCGTGATGGGCCAATGTTCGTCGATTTAGATGACTCACGTAATGGCCCAGCGGTGCAAGACTTGTGGATGCTACTCAATGGTGAACGTCATGATAAGCTAATGCAATTGGACATTGTTTTAGAAGGTTACCAAGAGTTTTGCGATTTTAACTCGGCAGAATTGAAACTAATCGAGCCACTTCGCGGTCTACGAATGGTGCACTATATGGCATGGCTAGCAAAACGTTGGCATGACCCGGCATTTCCGCTCGCTTTTCCATGGTTCAATGAGCCAAAATACTGGGAAGGTCAGGTCCTTGGATTTAAAGAGCAGATTGCCAACTTAGAAGAAGCACCACTGTCTTTAATGCCTCAATGGTAAGTCGGGCCGAACAATTCAAAATGGAGATTATTTAAATGAAAAAGCTGTTCGCACTGTTTTCTATGCTGATGCTTAGCCTGTCGGCACATGCAGCGCAATTCAAAGAAGGTGAACAATACAAAGTATTGGATCTAGAAGCATCAAAGAAGCCTGTCGTTACTGAGTTCTTCTCTTTCTACTGCCCACATTGCAATACGTTTGAACCTATCATTCAGCAGTTGAAGAAACAGTTACCTGAAGGGGTGAAACTGCAAAAGAACCACGTGTCATTCATGGGGGGCAACATGGGGCCTTCAATGAGCAAAGCCTATGCGACCATGGTTGCGCTTAAAATTGAAGATAAGATGGTACCCGTGATGTTTAACCGCATTCACAACATGCGTAAAGCACCACGTGACGACGCAGAGCTTCGTCAAATCTTCCTAGATGAAGGTGTAGATGCGAAGAAATTCGATGCTGCATTCAAAGGCTTCGCGGTGGATTCAATGGTTCGTCGCATGGACAAGCAATTTGAAAACAGCGGCCTAACTGGTGTACCTGCAGTGATCGTGAACAACAAGTACCTAGTTCAAGCGCAAGGCATCAAATCAACTGAAGAATACTTTGCTCTTGTAGATTACCTACTGACACTTAAGTAATTCGAATTGAAAATGAAAAAGGGGAGCAAGATGCTCCCCTTTTCAATTTAACTTTAGCTCGGATTATTTATGAATATCTTGCAGCAAGATATCTTTCTCTTGCCAAACCTCGCCTAACCATTGCTGGAATTGGCGCTTGTACGGCTTATCATTGAAGTAATCCCCCAATACCTTCTCATCCACAGGCAACACGTTCACACGCACCACAATCTTGGTCATACGGCCCATCAAAATGTCTTTAAATGGTTTATCTGTGTTTTCTGGGTAAGCTAATGTCACATCGATAATGTTCTCAAACTGATCACCCATTGCCGCTAATGTATATGCGATACCACCTGACTTAGGCTGTAATAAGTATTGGTAACCGGCACGGCTCTTACGCTGCTTCTCTTGGGTAAAACGAGTCCCTTCGACATAGTTCACTACTGTGGTCGGAGTATGTTTGAATTTGGAACACGAACGGCGCGTGGTTGCCAAATCTTGACCACGTTTGTGTGGATTACGAATCAAAAACTCCCGCGAATAACGACGCATAAACGGCATATCCAGCGCCCAACAAGCCATTCCGATAAAAGGCACATATAATAGCTGTTGCTTGAGGAAAAATTTTGGCATCGGAATGCGATCTTTAAACACGCAACACAGTACAACAATATCAGTCCAACTAAGATGATTACTGATCAAGAGGTACCAACCATCCTTCTTTAGGTTTTCACCGCCTTCAATATCCCATTCAACGCGATTGAATAAGGCAAGAATACCCATGTTGATGGTGGCCCAAACCCACATCATTTTATTGGCCGCCTCTGTCCCCTTAGCTTTGAGCTTTGCTGTTGGAAGCAAAAGCTTAAAAATAGCAATGATACAAATTGCGATGGAACAAATCGCAGAATTTATAATCACAAAGGAAGCGTTAAAAATGAGTAACAAATATGCCAACATGGTAACCAATCGATAACTTGTGCGCGTGAGCAATAAAACAGCGTGTAATTATACGAATCCATTGCCATATTGGAACATTTGTAAGAATGGTCAGATTTGTTGCAATGTAAAACTGGACCACCGCTCAAACAAATATTCTTCATTCGACAAACAAGGAGAACGCGAATGAATCCAAGGCTAACCTTACTGCCTTTGGCCTTTATCGTCAGCACAGCTCAGGCTCAACTAGCAGAGACCGCAGGTTTTAGCGGCGAAGTTTCATTAAATGCTGGCTTCGTCTCATCTGAATCCCATTTTAATACGGATAACAGCAGCACAATTAACTCTCTCAATGAAAGCGCCGAGAGCGACAGTTCTTTCATTGCTGCCCCTCTAGGCAACGCAGCTTATACATTCGGTCACCGACTTAACCACCAAGTGTATGCAGGTACGACACGTTCCGATATCGCTATCGGTACTTTGGCATTCCAATTGGGCTATAAATACCAATTAGATTCAGGCACTGTGCTCGATTTCTCATATTTACCGACCATTTTGGAAGGGGAAACCTGGCAAAACCCTTACTTAACCAATCAAAAAAGAAAAACCACAGATGAGGGTGGCAACGCCTTTCGTTTCCAGATCAACCGCTTTTTAGACGATAACTTTAATCTTGATCTGGCTTACGCAGACAAAGACGTAGAAAAAGACACCGTGACCGATCCATCACTGGCCCGTGATGCTAAGATCTACCACATCAAAGGTGACTATCGAATTCCACTCCGCCGCACATCGATGCTACAACCCGCATTTACTTACATTTATCATGATGCAGATGGCGACGCAGAATCCTTTAACTCTTATGGGTTGGACTTAAGTTGGTTCCAGTTTATCAATCGACATCGTGTTGCCTTAACTGCCGGCTACACAGTCAAAGACTTTGAATCAGCAAGCGCGACGTTTGGTAAAACTCGCAACGATGATAAGTTAAGTTTGTTTGCTGCATACGAGTACAAAAATGTATTTGATTGGGACAACTGGTCTTTCATCTCACTAGCAGGTTATAGCAGTACGGATTCCAACATTACTTTTTATGATGAAAAAGAGTACTTGTTGTCGGTCGGTTTAAACTACACCTTCTAACCCTTATATTGCAGCGAGTACAAACCATACTCGCTGCGAAATAGCTTCTATACCGCCTGTGCGGTTAACTGCTTGAGTAATCTATCCATCGCTCTGTACCCTAACGCTTCTGCAAGATGCGTTCGTTCAATCGCTGCTGAGCCCTCCAGATCAGCAATCGTCCGCGCAACTTTGATAATCCGGTGATAGGCACGAATCGATAACCCAAGACGATGCAGCGCATTCTCTAAAAATTCCGCATCGGATTTTTGTAATGGGCAGAAAGCTTCAATTTCTCGGCTCCCCAGCAGGGCATTTACCTTACCACTGCGTTGCAACATACTCTCTCTGGCTAAGTTGACCCTTTGTTTTACGACGGAGGTTGGCTCACCTCTATCACCTCCTTCAGCTAACGTACCTTTCGGCAGTGCAGGAATCTCTAACGACATATCAAATCGGTCAAGCAACGGCCCTGATAATCGACCAAGATAACGCAAAATCGCCTGTGGATTTGTGCGAGATTGGTTACCTTCGTAATAACCCGTAGGGCTCGGGTTGAGCGCTCCGATCAACTGAAATCGAGCCGGAAAACGGGTTTTACCCTGCGCACGTGAAATAATGATCTCCCCCGACTCTAATGGCTCCCTTAAAGAGTCGAGTACTTTGCGATCAAACTCTGGCATCTCATCCAAAAACAACAGTCCATTATGCGCCAATGAAATTTCACCGGGTCTAGGCACTGAGCCTCCCCCGACCAATGCCGCCATTGAACTAGAATGATGCGGGCTGCGCAGCGGGCGTGTTTTCCAATTATGTTCATTGATTTCACTTTGAGTTAGCGACGCTACTGATGCCGTTTCCATCGCTTCTTCATCGGTCATCTCAGGCAATAAATCACACAGTCGTGAAGCCAACATGGTTTTACCCGTTCCGGGAGGGCCAAGAAAAAGTAAGTTGTGATTACCTGCCGCCGCTATCTCTAAGGCACGTTTACCTTGTTGCTGCCCAATGATGTCTTGCAGATCTCGACCATGCTTTTCGACGACATTACGCTTTGGTGCTTGGTGTAATTCCAACTTATGCTGACCACAAAGCTCAGCGCACACTTCCAGTAAAGACTGCGCGGATTTATGTTGTTCTTTCCCCACCAAAGCGGCTTGATCACCGTTGGCATGGGGCACAACTAAATGACGCTGACTTTTATTTGCAGCCAGCGCGGCGGGTAAGACGCCTTTTACGGGCCTTAATCCGCCAGAAAGTGCCAATTCGCCAACAAATTCGTAGTTTTTAAGCTTATCTGTCGCGATTTGCTCTGAAGCGGCTAAAATTCCCAATGCAATCGGTAGATCGAAGCGCCCACCTTCCTTGGGTAAATCTGCTGGGGCCAAATTTACCGTGATTCGCTTGGCAGGAAATTGGAAGTTGGAATTAATGATCGCACTGCGGACACGATCTTTAGATTCTTTTACTGTTGTTTCTGGTAGACCGACGAGTGTAAAGCCCGGCATCCCATTGCTGATGTGGACTTCCACGCTTACCGATGGCGCTTGCACACCCACACTTGCTCGACTATGAATGATTGCCAGCCCCATAATTTCCTCAAATTTTTGTACGCTATATAAGCAGATGTTTTCTATATGGATATGTTATATAGCCTGTCCAGATGGGTACTTAATGTGAAAAAAGAATGACTTTTTGCTTGTCATGCAGCAGATTTGTGTGTTACCACTAGTGACGCAAACATTTTCGTAGAACATTACACAATACTTTTTAACGAAAAAAGAACGACAGACAGATGAACATATTCGCTCACATCAACTCACTGCTAGCCCTGATTATCGTGGTCATTATTGACTCCGCGCGGGGGAATGTGGGCGAAAAATAACCACAAATTACAAAAAACCCCCGCACTGAAAAGTCCGGGGGTTTTTTTACAACTACATGTTGTCATCTGTCTAACTCTTAGACAGCTTAACGGGAAGAATGGGAGTGCACATGAAGTGCGAAACACATGGCGATAGCTACGAGCCACAACGTAGCAAAGGAGGTTTACGATGACCGGTGCACAACTTGTCGTAGCCGCTTTAAGACAGCAAGGCATCGAGACGGTGTTTGGGTATCCTGGTGGAGCCATCATGCCAATCTACGATGCGCTATATGATGGTGGTGTAGAACATATCTTATGCCGTCATGAGCAAGGGGCCGCAATGGCCGCTATAGGAATGGCCCGCGCGACACAAGACGTAGCAGTTTGTATGGCTACTTCTGGACCTGGTGCCACCAATCTTGTTACTGGCCTTGCCGACGCCTTCCTAGATTCCGTGCCACTTGTCGCCATTACCGGTCAGGTTGCCAGTTCTCATATCGGTACCGATGCTTTCCAAGAGATGGATGTGATCGGTATGTCCCTCTCTTGTACCAAACACAGTTACCTAGTGACTGACATCGAAGACCTTGCCCCAACGCTTGCCGAAGCGTTCGAAGTAGCGAAAACCGGCCGCCCAGGTCCAGTTATTGTCGATATCGCTAAAGATGTTCAACTTGCTCAAGCACCAACTGAACTTCTGCCTCCCTGTGTTCCACCAGCCATCCCACAAGTCCGCGATGAAGACATCCAACGCGCACAAGAAGTTCTCGCCGCTTCAACTCGCCCTGTTTTGTACGTAGGTGGCGGTGTTCAACTTGCTAAAGCAACAGATGCCGTTCGTGAGTTTCTACGCCTAAACCCTATGCCAGCAGTAAGCACTCTGAAAGGACTGGGTACCATTGAACGCCATGACCCACACTACCTTGGTATGTTGGGTATGCACGGCACTAAAGCAGCCAATCTTGTTGTACAAGAGAGTGACCTTTTGATTGTGGTAGGAGCACGTTTCGATGACCGAGTAACGGGTAAGCTTGATACATTCGCACCCCATGCCAAGGTCATTCATATCGACATCGATGCGGCAGAGATACACAAACTGCGTCATGCAAATGCGCCATTGCGTGGTGACATCAATACCATTCTTCCTCAGTTAGAGTTAACACAAGATATCTCACCATGGGTTCACCACAGTGAAAGTCTACGTAGCGGTTTTAAATGGCGTTACGACCACCCAGGCGAGTTAATTTACGCTCCTCTGTTACTTAAACAGCTGTCTGACATGATGCCGGACAGCTCGATCGTGTCGACTGACGTAGGTCAGCATCAGATGTGGGCAGCGCAACATATCCAACCGCGTAACCCACAAAACTTCATCACTTCTGCTGGTCTAGGTACGATGGGCTTTGGCTTACCTGCTGCAATGGGCGCTGCTGTCGCACGTCCTGATGATCAGTCTATCCTTATTACAGGTGACGGTTCATTTATGATGAACGTGCAGGAGTTGGGCACGCTGAAGCGTCGTCAGATTCCAGTAAAGATTGTCCTCCTTAATAACCAACGTCTTGGCATGGTTCGCCAATGGCAGTCGCTGTTTTTTGACGGCCGCCATAGTGAAACCATTCTTGATGACAACCCAGACTTCGTGATGCTGGCAAAAGCATTCGATATCCCGGGTAAAACCATCACCAAGAAAGAAGAAGTCGAACCGGCTCTCAAAGAGATGCTAGAAAGTAAGACTTCTTACATGCTTCACGTTTTAATCGATGAAGAAGAGAACGTGTGGCCATTGGTGCCACCAGGCGCATCCAACAGTGACATGTTGGAAAATACTTAGGAGACAATCACATGGATAGATATTTACTCGACATCAAAGCCGATGACAAACCGGTACTGTTAGAGCGCGTTCTTCGTGTGATTCGTCATCGAGGCTTTGTGATCAAACAAGTTGCGGCGACGCAAAACCACGAAAGCAAAGTCGCCAGCGTAGAGATCATCGTCGACAGTGATCGACCAATCTCGTTCTTGGTTAATCAAATTGAAAAGTTGTGGGATATCCGTACCGTCGAGGTACTGAAAATTCGCAATGACGAACTCCCAAATCACAACCTACAACAACACGTGAGCGCATAAGGAAGGCAATAAATGGCAACGAAAACCGCAGACTTCATTTGGTTTAATGGTGAGATGGTTCCATGGGCAGAGGCAAACGTACACGTTTTGACTCATGCGATGCACTACGGCACCTCTGTTTTTGAAGGCGTACGCTGTTACAACACACCAAAAGGACCAATTGTCTTCCGCCATCGTGAGCATGCACAGCGTTTAAAAGACTCCGCAAAAATTTACCGCTTCCCTATCCCTTTCTCTGTAGAGGAAATCATGGAAGCAACACGCGAAACACTTCGCCAAAACAAACTCGATAGCGCTTATATCCGTCCACTAGGTTTTGTGGGTAATGTTGGCTTGGGCGTATGCCCGCCAGTAGGCACTGAAATGGAACTCATCATTGCTGCTTTCCCTTGGGGTTCTTACCTAGGTGAAGAAGCGCTAGAAGCTGGTGTTGATGCCATGATCTCTAGTTGGAATCGTGCAGCACCAAACACCATCCCAACTGCGGCTAAGGCAGGCGGTAACTACCTATCTTCACTATTGGTGGGTGGAGAAGCTCGCCGTCACGGTTATGACGAGGGCATCGCACTAAGTGTCGATGGTTATCTATCTGAAGGGGCGGGTGAGAATATCTTTGTTATCAAAGATGGTGTCATCATCACGCCACCAGCAACCAGTGCGATTCTACCAGGTATTACTCGTGATTCGATCATGACGATTGCACGCGACAAAGGCTATGAAGTACGTGAAGCAAACATTGCTCGTGAAGCACTTTACCTTGCCGATGAAGTTTTCATGACTGGTACCGCAGCTGAAGTTGTACCAGTGGCAACCATCGACAAAATTGAAGTGGGCACCGGTAAACGCGGCCCAATCACTAAAGAACTGCAAGCGGCCTACTTTGGCCTATTTAACGGCACCACGGAAGACAAGTGGGGCTGGTTAGACTATGTGTACCCAGAACAGAAGTAAGAAGGATTAAGAAATGCCAAAATATAGATCAGCTACCACCACACATGGTCGTAACATGGCGGGTGCACGTGCTCTTTGGCGTGCTACTGGCGTAAAAGATGAAGACTTCGGTAAACCAATCATCGCCGTTGTGAACTCATTTACTCAATTTGTTCCGGGTCACGTACACCTAAAAGACATGGGTCAATTGGTTGCCGGTGAAATAGAAAAAGCCGGCGGCATCGCAAAAGAATTTAACACTATCGCAGTCGATGACGGCATCGCAATGGGCCACGGTGGCATGCTTTACTCACTGCCTTCACGTGAACTGATTGCCGACTCTGTTGAGTACATGGTGAATGCGCACTGTGCCGATGCAATGGTGTGTATCTCTAACTGTGACAAAATCACTCCGGGAATGATGATGGCTGCAATGCGCCTAAACATTCCGGTTATTTTTGTTTCAGGCGGTCCTATGGAAGCAGGCAAAACCAAGCTTTCAGATCAGATCATCAAACTAGATCTTGTTGATGCAATGATCCAAGGTGCCGATCCAACCGTTTCTGATCAACAAAGCGAACAGATCGAACGCAGCGCCTGTCCAACATGTGGATCATGCTCAGGCATGTTTACCGCAAACTCGATGAACTGTCTAACAGAGGCATTGGGTCTGTCTCAGCCAGGTAATGGCTCAATGTTGGCGACTCACGCTGACCGCGAGCAATTATTCATTAACGCAGGTAAACGCGTGGTTGAACTAACTCGCCGTTACTACGAACAAGATGATGAGTCAGCCCTACCACGTAATATCGCTAACCGCGCAGCCTTCGAAAATGCAATGGCACTGGACATCGCAATGGGCGGCTCTAGCAATACGGTTCTGCACCTGTTAGCAGCCGCACAGGAAGGTGAAATTGACTTCGACATGAACGACATTGATGAAATGTCTCGTCGCGTTCCACACCTCTGTAAGGTGGCACCGTCAACGCAGAAATACCACATGGAAGACGTGCACCGTGCTGGTGGTGTCATGGCGATCTTGGGTGAACTTGATCGTGCAAACTTGCTAAACGGCAATACACACACAGTGCTTGGCATGACGATGCAGCAACAACTTGCTGAATACGACATCATGCAAACGGAAAACGAAGAAGTCCTTAAGTTCTTCCGCGCTGGTCCTGCGGGCATCCGAACAACTCAAGCCTTCTCTCAAGATTGCCGCTGGGATCGCCTTGATGACGATCGCGTAGACGGTTGTATCCGTTCAAAAGAAAACGCCTTTAGCCAAGAAGGCGGCCTAGCCGTTCTGTCTGGCAACATCGCAGTGGATGGCTGTATTGTGAAAACCGCTGGCGTAGATGAAGAAAACCTTAAGTTCCAAGGTCCTGCAATCGTCTTTGAAAGCCAAGACTCTGCTGTTGATGGCATTTTAGGTGGCAAGGTAAAAGCGGGTGAAGTGGTTGTTATTCGCTACGAAGGTCCGAAAGGTGGTCCGGGCATGCAAGAAATGCTTTACCCAACCACGTACCTAAAATCGATGGGCCTTGGTAAGTCTTGTGCGCTACTGACAGATGGTCGCTTCTCTGGTGGTACATCAGGCCTCTCAATTGGTCACGCCTCTCCAGAAGCAGCCAGTGGCGGTACTATCGGCTTGGTTCAAAATGGCGACATCATCACCATTGATATTCCTAGCCGCTCTATCTCACTGGATGTTTCAGAGGAAGAGCTTACTGCACGTCGAGCAAAACAAGACGAACTAGGCTGGAAGCCAGCGAACCGTCAGCGTGAAGTCTCTTTTGCTTTGAAGGCGTACGCAAGCATGGCAACCAGTGCTGACAAAGGTGCAGTGCGAGATAAATCTAAGCTCGAGGGCTAGCTTTATGAGTCAACCCTTTCCCTTAAAACAGGAAAACCAGTCTGGTGCAGATTATCTGCGCCAGATCTTGCGCGCTCCTGTGTACGAAGTGGCAACCGTCACCCCTTTACAAGAGATGCCGCGCCTTGCTGCACGCATTGGTAACAATGTGCAGATCAAACGTGAAGACCGTCAACCAGTGCACTCGTTCAAGCTACGTGGCGCCTACAATATGGTGGCAAGCCTATCCGAAGCGCAAAAAAACGCGGGCGTGATTGCAGCATCAGCAGGTAACCATGCTCAAGGTATGGCTCTCTCTGGTACTAAACTTGGTATCCGAACGACGATTGTTATGCCAAAGACAACACCAGACATCAAAGTGGATGCGGTACGTGGTTTTGGTGGTAATGTCGTTTTGCATGGCAGTAACTTTGATGAGGCAAAAGCCGAGGCAGAGCGTCTATCCGAGTTAAACGGGTACACCTTTGTCCCTCCCTTCGATCATCCACTGGTGATTGCAGGTCAAGGCACCATCGGCATGGAAATGCTGCAACAAAATGGCCACCTTGATTATATCTTTGTCCCTGTCGGAGGTGGTGGTTTAGCTGCTGGCGTGGCGGTACTCGTCAAGCAACTGATGCCCGAAATCAAAGTCATTGCGGTTGAGCCGGAAGATTCTTCTTGTTTAAAGGCTGCATTAGATGCAGGCGAGCCCGTCGTGCTCGATCAAGTCAGCATGTTTGCCGATGGTGTTGCGGTAAAGCGCATTGGTGAAGAAACTTTCCGTCTATGCCAAAAGTACATTGATGGCCATATTGCGGTCTCTAGTGATGAAATCTGCGCAGCAGTCAAAGACATCTTTGAAGACACGCGCGCGATTGCAGAGCCCTCAGGTGCGCTTGCTCTAGCGGGTTTAAAGAAGTTTGCTGAGCAGAACAAACTAGAAGGCAAAAACCTTGGTACCGTGCTGTCTGGTGCGAATACCAACTTCCATGGTTTGCGCTACGTATCAGAACGTTGCGAATTGGGTGAAAAGCGCGAAGGTTTATTAGCAGTTACGATTCCAGAACGTCAAGGCGCTTTCTTTGAGTTCTGCAACTTGATTGGTGGTCGAGCGGTCACTGAGTTTAATTACCGTTACAACGATGATGCTTTGGCAAATATCTTTGTTGGTGTTCGTTTGCAAGGCGGTCAAGAAGAGTTGGAAAATATCATTCGCGATTTACGTGATGGTGGTTACCCTGTGGTTGACCTGTCCGATGATGAAATGGCGAAGTTACACGTACGCTACATGATTGGCGGTAAGCCGTCTAAACCACTCAAAGAACGTCTGTATAGCTTTGAGTTTCCAGAATACCCAGGTGCGCTACTTAAGTTCTTAAGCACTTTAGGTACTCATTGGAACATCAGCTTGTTCAACTACCGTAATCACGGTGCCGACTACGGACGCGTTTTATGTGGTTTCGAGTTAGATGAAAGCGACTTAGCTCAGTTTTCCGCGCATTTACGCGAACTTGGCTATCAATGTAAAGACGAAACGGACAACCCGTCTTATAAGTTTTTCTTGTCGTAGCCGACATCAAGTTATACAAAAATCCCTCGCCATGACGAGGGATTTTTTATTAACGTTGAATCAATGCGATTTCCACCGCATCTGGCTCTGGCGTCTTAAACTCGCTGTATTGTTGATAATTAACGACGCGGTCTCTGCCTTGGTCTTTCGCAAGGTACAGCGCCTTATCCGCCATCTTCACCAGTCCCTCAATATCCGAAGCCGGTTCTGGATACGTTGCGACACCAATCGAGACACTTAACTGACCTAGCGACAAACCTTTGTGCTCTAGGTGTAAAGCACGGATCTGATCCACTATGTTCTGCGCATAATCCGTTGCCGAAGCCATATCGCAATGTGGCAGAATCACGGCTAACTCTTCCCCGCCTAAACGACAGGCTGTTTCATCTTCAGAGACGGTGCGTTTCAATAGCGCGCTGATCTCTTTCAATACGTAATCACCGGCATCATGACCAAAATTGTCGTTAAAGCGCTTGAAATGGTCGAGATCAAGCATCAATAGCGACATGGCTTCTGTGCTGGTCGCTGAGTTGTTTACGTGCTCCGTGAGCTTTTGCTCGAAGAAACGGCGGTTGTACAACCCCGTTAACGGATCGCTCAACGCCTGAGAACGTAACTTCTCTTGGAGACTCAAGTTCGCTAATGCTAAGCCTAAATGTTCCGCCACGCTGTACGACAACTGCATGGTCATCTCATCAACTTCAATCTCACCTTGGCCAAAATACAAATGCATGATACCGATGGTATTGCCGTGTGCAGTTAGAGGAATACACAGCGTCTGGTTATTTTCGATCGATGCCATATGTTCACAAGTTAAGTTATGGAATGACTCAATCGATAAGTGACTGCGACCTTTACGCAGTGACCAGCATTCATCAGGAGCAAATGAGCGACTTCCTGGCCAGCTATCCCCCCAATCTAGTTGCGTGACTAACTGGTTTCTTGAAGAGCGCATCAGAGAAATACTGCCATTCACCTTACCCAAAATACGAGGGACGATATCCTCTACGACCATCTGAGCTTCAATCAAATTGTTACATGCTGCCAGCATATTGGCTAAACGATGCATTAACTCAATTTCCAATGTACGCTGACGAATGCGCTCATCTTGTTTTTTCTGCTCTTCGGATACTTTATGGATGATTTGACGATGGCTGAAAATCGAGGTTGCGATAAGAAAGCCAATACTCAGTACCACCATGGCACCTAAGATCGCCATCAATTGTGATGTCATGGTTTTCAAATGATGCATCGGTACGGCGAGTACCACGACGAACTCTTGAGAATCGATAACAACCTTGCGTGATACGTAAAACAGATCAACAGACAACACTTCACTAAAGCGTACGTCGTAGCCAGCCCCATTCTCCCAAGCTTGGACAAATTCAGGTCGGTCGCTGTGACTTTCCAGTCCAATTAAAGCGCGGTCTGACAGCGCAGTATCTCCGACAACGGTGCCCTGCCCATCAAGTACTTGAATACGAGCATCTGCATCGGCTTGCGTTAAGTCACCGATATAATCATCGATATCAGAATCGTGAGCGAAGCTCGGAGCATCTTCCTTAATTTCATAGATAACATCGGTAAGCAGAGATTCCGTTGTTCGCTGCACAGAATCATGCACTGAACGCTCAAGCGTTATATAAAACCCGTATAACCCCACCAACATAAACACAGACAATGTGATGATCGGTAAGATTTGCCATTTTCTATCCACTAATTTTGACATAATCGTTCATCCTAAATTTACCGAACTTTGTTTCGATTTTTAATGAATTGACCACATTGTCAACACGTGTTTCGGTCAATTTTCAATTTTATGAATGTTGTAGCCAATCTCGATGAAGTTGACTTGACGAGCCAAGATAATCCACCATCCATTGAATCAACTTATGGTTATCGTCCTTACGCCACACCAAACAACACTGGCTCAGCGGCTTATCATCCGGCAGCACTTTTTCTACCAGTACACCATCATTAATAAGTGGCATCGCAATATGTCGTGGCATGTATCCCACGCCAACCCCATTTTTTAGACACTCAATCGCACTGTACCAATTAGGTAAAAGCAAACGTCGTTGTTTCGGATAATGCCCAGTGTGACGTTTTGGCAAGACGTTTGACGTATCATCTAAGCAAATAGCCGGAAATTTACTGACAAATTCTTCGGTAAGTATCTGCTGACGAACGCAAGGATGAGCCGGAGACATTACGAATGCCCAATCGAGTACGCCCATATCTTTGACTTCAAAATCGCCACCAACAGGAATTGCAGAAGTAGCACCAACCACGATATCAGCTCGTTCCTGAGCGATAGCCTCCCAAGAACCATTAAATACTTCCATGTTGATTTGCAGCTCTGCAAATTCAAACTCTCGATAAAAGTCTTCAACCAAAGGTTTGAGCTTGTCGAGCTTGACCACGTTATCCAACGTGAGCTTCAACGTTGATTGCCAGCCATGAGCTGCACGTCGAGTTTGCGCTTTCACTTCAGCCATCTGTCTCAATAATAAACGCGCTTCAGCAATAAAAAGTTCTCCCGCTGGCGTGAGTTCTACCTTTCTCGGCAAGCGGCGAAACAGCACCACATCCAGTTCTTGTTCCACTTGACGTACGCCATAACTGATCGCCGACGGCACCTTATGCAACACTTCGGCAGCCGCAGTAAAACTGCCCAAGCGAGCAACCGTATCGAGCATCTCCAACGAAGATTTTGAGAACATGAATATCGACCCTTCAAAAAATTTGATTGATAACCAATAATTTTAGCGTTTTATTTTCTTAAAATCGAAAAATAGAATGGCGAGGTAAATAAATCAGGGTTAGCGCTAACTGATACTGAACAATAAATGATTAAATAATTTGATTGGTTGAATCATGAAAATCTCAAAACTACAGCTTGTTTATCTCGCAGCCTTATCAATGCTCGGCTTTATTGCTACCGATATGTACTTACCGGCATTCAAAGCAATGGAAATCGATTTTGCTACAGGCCCTGAACAAATCGCACTTTCTCTGACCGTATTTCTTGTTGGTATGGCTTTTGGTCAGTTGATGTGGGGCTTGGCTTCAGACAAATTTGGACATCGTAATACGTTGGCCGCAGGTTTGGTTCTGTTTACCATAGCCTCATTTGGTCTCGCGTTCAGTGAGCAAGTATGGCAACTACTCGCACTGCGCTTCGTTCAAGCGATTGGTGTTTGTGCTCCTGCGGTGATCTGGCAAGCGATGGTGATTAAACGTCACTCTAGCCAAAGCCAGCAAATTTTTGCCACCATTATGCCTTTGGTTGCGCTATCACCAGCACTCGCACCTCAATTAGGTGTGTTATTGGCAGACAGCTTTGGCTGGCACAGTATTTTTGTTGCATTGACGCTAATGGGTGTACTACTCGTTGTAGCAACTATGGCTCAGAAAGATGAAAAAGTAGAGGCAAAACAAACCAGTATGTCTTCAGACATCAAATCACTACTAGGTTCTAAAGCTTACCTAGGTAACGTGTTTATGTTTGCTACTGCGTCTGCGGCTTTCTTTGCTTACTTAACCGGTATGCCTGAGATCATGTCTCAACTTGGCTATGAAGCGAAGGACATTGGTTTAAGCTTTATTCCACAAACTATCGCCTTCATGGTGGGTGGTTACTTAGGTAAGGTTGGCGTTCGCAAATACGGTGACGAGAAGATTCTGCGTCAGTTGATTGGCCTGTTTAGTGTTGCTGCACTGCTTATCTTCGCTGCGTCACAATGGCAACTGACCTCTATCTGGCCAATCCTAGCGCCATTCTGTTTGATTGCGGTTGCTAACGGTGCACTTTATCCAATCGTAGTAAACCGCGCATTAGCAAGTGCTCAGCAAAGTCCTGCTACGGCTGCTGGCCTACAAAACAGCCTGCAAATTACCGTGAGCAGCCTATCAAGCGCACTTGTTGCAGCAATGGCGAGCCAAGCTCAAATGGTGACCGGTGTTGCGATTGTGATTTGTATGGGTGGTCTGTGGATGGGTTACATTCTATCTAACCGTGAATTGTCTCAGCACTTCACGACACCTGACAATGCTCGTGTGGTGAGTGAAGACGAGCTTTAAAACACCTTCAAACTCAGTCTATAAAGCAATAAACAAGAGCCGCACTATGCGGCTCTTTGTTTTTCTAGGATAGCTAAGAGCAAGAGCTTACATACTCTTCAAGCCCCATTTTTCAGCAGTTTGCTTAAAGAAGCCTTGAGTCTTCTTAAGCTCAACCCAGTGGTTGATGTAATTTATCCATACTTGGTCATCTTGAGGCAAGAGCATCGCAATTGGGGTTGGCTTGCGCGGCTCTTTGACTGGAACAATCGCCAACTGTTTAAACTTCTCCACCAGCGTGGCCGCTTCTACGTTTGATGTTACCGATACGTCGGCACGGCGAGCTAGCAATTCTTGGAAGTCACGTGCTGGCGCTTCAATCACAATATGCTGCGCAGATGGAAAGAAGTCTTTGACCAACTTCTCTTGAACCGTTCCCAGCGTCGCTGCTACTTTCACATCTGGCTTATCGAAGTCTGCCCAATCAGAGAATTTTGCTAGATCTTTTTTTTGCACCACAGGTACAAACGCAAGATAAAAATACGGTTGGCTATAACCTGCTACTTTTGCGCGTGACATATTCAATGACGCGCTACCTGTAATATCGTATTTGTTGGCCGTGATACCGTTAACCAGTGTTTTCCAATCGGTCGCAACGTATTCCACCTTAACGCCCAGATCTTTTGCAAGCTCAGCGGTGACATCGATATCAAAACCACGATAACTATTGGTCGCAGGATCTTTCATCGTCATCGGGTTCCAATCCCCTGTCGTCCCTACACGTAAAACACCTTTGTCCAATATATCTTGTAGACGACTTTCTGCATGAGCGACTTGAGTTATCGCAAGCAGGCACATTCCTAGCGCAAGCAACGTTTTTTTCATTTTCTATTCCCTTAAAAGAATGAGAGTGGGAGATATTCCCTTTAATTATTAACCATTAGTACGGCTTCATTGATAACATAGCAGCAACAAAGGAAGTTTTTTAGTCAGTTCAGGGAGTAATTGTGAACTATAGACATCTGTGCCTCGTTTCATTGCTTTTTCTCACCGGTTGCTCTGACTACCAATGGGGCTGGTATGTTCTTGATCCATCGACCGAACAAGGGCTGACAAACATCAGATTTCTGGTCGCAGGCTTTAATGACACGATCCAAGTGTCATTGCTCAGTATGTTGTTTGCGATGACGATTGGATTGCTCATCGCCCTACCCGCGCTCTCTGACTCTCCAATACTCAAGTGGATAAACCGTGTTTATGTGGAGGTGATCCGCTCTATTCCTGTTTTGGTACTGCTGCTTTGGGTGTATTACGGTATGCCGACGCTGCTAGACGTATCACTGAATCATTTTTGGGCAGGTGTGATTGCGTTAACCATTGCAGAAAGTGCCTTCATGGCAGAAGTATTTAGAGGCGGGATCCAAGCTATCAGTCGTGGCCAACATGAAGCAGCAGAGTCACTTGGATTAAACTATTGGCAAAAAATGCGTTTGGTGATTCTTCCCCAAGCTTTCCGACAAATTCTCCCTCCACTGGGGAATCAATTCGTTTATATCCTTAAAATGAGTTCGTTGGTCAGCGTAATAGGTTTAAGTGACTTAACGAGACGGGCTAATGAATTGGTCGTGAATGAGTACTTGCCATTAGAGATCTATACGTTTCTCGTCTTAGAGTATTTGGTACTGATTCTTTTGGTCTCTCAAGCGGTGCGCTGGTTAGAGAAGCGCATAGCGATCCCAAGTCACTAAACTCTATCTTTCACAACACCAGATACAACAAAGCCGCTCATCAAGAGCGGCTTTGCTTTTTTGAAGTAAGCGAATTAAGCTTACTTTTTCTTAACTGGACGTTGCCAACCGGTAATTTTGCGCTCTTTCGCGCGAGAGATCACAAGCTCACCTTCAGCGACATCTTTGGTTAACGTAGTACCCGCACCAATGGTTGCACCATCCGCAACTGTCACTGGCGCGATAAGTTGGCTGTCTGAACCAACGAAAACGTCGTTGCCAATGATGGTCTTGAACTTGTTCGCACCATCGTAGTTACAAGTGATGGTACCAGCACCGATGTTAGTACGTTGACCGATTTCTGCATCACCTAGGTAAGTTAGGTGGTTCGCTTTAGAGCCTTCACCGATACGCGCGTTTTTCACTTCTACGAAGTTACCCACGTGAGAGTCGTTACGCATCTCTGCGCCAGGACGTAGGCGTGTGAATGGGCCAACCGTACATTCTTCACCAACGGTTGCACCTTCAATTACGCTGTATGGGCGAACGATGGTGTTATCGTCGATTTCACAATCTTTTAGAACGCAGCCTGTACCAATCACTACGTTATCACCCAGTGATACTTTACCTTCGATGATTACATTCGCGTCGATTTCACAGTCCATACCACATTGCAGTTCACCACGTAGGTCGAAACGCGCTGGGTCGCGCAGCATAACGCCTTGTTCTAGCAGTTTCTGTGCTTGCATTGATTGGAACGCACGCTCTAAACGAGCCAGTTGAGCACGATCGTTAACACCTTCCACTTCAATCGCGTTTACTGGGTGCACTGCCTCTACCGCACGACCTTCATCGTGTGCGGCCGCGATAACGTCAGTTAGGTAGTATTCACCTTGTGCGTTTTCGTTATTTAGACCGGCAAGCCAGCGCTTCAGGTCACCGCCTGTCGCCACCAACACACCAGTATTACATTCTTTGATGAGCTTCTGCTCTTCTGTCGCATCTTTTTGCTCAACGATCGCCACAACAGGGCCATTTTTACGGATGATACGACCGTAACCCATTGGGTTATCAAGCATGACGGTTAATAGCGCGATGCCGCCCGTAGGTTGTGCATCAAGCAAGTTTTCAATCGTTTCAGCTGAAATCAGTGGAACATCACCATATAGAATCAGTACTTTTTCATCGTCTTCAAACTTTGGAGAAGCTTGATCAACTGCATGACCCGTACCTAACTGCTCAGCTTGCAGTACCCAATTAACCGGTTCTTCAGCAAGCGTCTGATGCATTTGGTCACCACCGTGACCATAAACTAAATGGATGTTTTGTGCGCCTAGGCCAGTACATGTATCGATAACATGTTTTGCCATTGGCTTCCCTGCTAAAGTGTGAAGCACTTTAGGCATGTTCGAATACATACGGGTACCCTTACCCGCAGCTAGGATCACAGCACTGAATTTCATGATTAACCTATTGACGTTTTAGTTTTAATTGGGCGTTATTTTAAACACCTTGAAGGGAATAGTTAATGGCGGGATGTAAATTTCCTACTAAAATTAATCAAAAAGGCGACCAAATGGCCGCCTTTTTCATGCAACGTTGCTAATAGAGCTTAGCGACGCTTTTTGGTCAGCTCGATAACTCGTAGCTGAGCAATGGCTTTAGCCAGTTCACTGGCCGCTTGTGCGAAGTCCATGTCGCCATGCTGATTCTGGATTTGCTCCTCAGCGCGACGCTTGGCTTCTTCTGCCTTCGCTGCGTCTAGATCTTCACCACGAATCGCTGTATCAGCCAGTACTGTAGCAGTACCAGGCTGAACTTCGACCATACCACCAGAGACATAAATGAACTCTTCGTGGCCGTGCTGTTTCACAATACGCACCATACCAGGCTTAATAGCGGACAGGAGCGGAGTGTGGCCGTGGAAAATACCCAGCTCACCTTCGCTACCGGTCACCTGAAACGTTTCAACGCGACCTGAGAAAATGCGTTTCTCAGCGCTTACTACGTCTAGGTGAAAGGTTATTGGTGCCATATCGCCTCCTAGTTAGCCTTATAGCTTCTTCGCATTCTCGATAGCATCGTCAATCGAACCGCAGTACATGAACGCTTGCTCTGGAATGTCATCGTATTCACCAGCTAGTAGACCTTTAAAGCCACGTAGAGTCTCTTTAAGAGGTACGTAAACACCAGGGTCACCTGTAAATACTTCCGCTACGTGGTAAGGCTGAGTTAGGAAACGCTCAATCTTACGTGCACGAGATACAACTTGCTTATCTTCTTCAGATAGCTCGTCCATACCTAGAATCGCGATGATGTCTTTCAGCTCTTTGTAGCGCTGAAGAGTCTGCTGAACACCACGAGCTGTGTCGTAGTGGTCTTGACCAACAACCAATGGATCTAGCATACGAGATGTAGAATCCAGTGGGTCGATCGCAGGGTATAGACCCATTGCTGCGATGTTACGGTTAAGTACAACCGTTGCATCCAAGTGCGCGAACGTTGTTGCTGGAGATGGGTCAGTCAAGTCATCCGCTGGTACGTATACCGCCTGTACAGACGTGATAGAACCTTGCTTAGTTGACGTGATACGCTCCTGTAGTACACCCATTTCTTCTGCAAGCGTAGGCTGGTAACCTACCGCAGATGGCATACGACCTAGAAGTGCTGATACTTCTGTACCTGCAAGCGTGTAACGGTAGATGTTATCGATAAACAATAGAACGTCACGACCTTCATCACGGAAACGCTCAGCCATCGTTAGACCTGTCAGAGCAACACGTAGACGGTTGCCCGGTGGCTCGTTCATCTGACCGTAAACCATTGCTACTTTTGATTCTTCAGGCTTCTCGATGTTTACAACACCCGCTTCCTGCATCTCAAAGTAGAAATCGTTACCTTCACGAGTACGCTCACCAACACCTGCAAACACAGATAGACCTGAGTGTTGAAGTGCGATGTTGTTGATAAGCTCCATCATGTTAACGGTCTTACCTACACCTGCACCACCGAATAGACCGATTTTACCACCCTTAGCGAATGGACAAATCAAGTCGATTACTTTAACACCGGTTTCTAGAAGTGCAGTTTCGTTTGATTGCTCTTCGTAGCTTGGTGCTTCACGGTGGATAGAGTAAAGCTCTTCCGCACCGATCTCACCACACTCATCAATCGCGTCACCTAGAACGTTCATGATACGACCTAGGGTTTTAGTACCTACTGGTACTGAAATTGGAGCGCCAGTGTTAACCACTTCAACTCCGCGACGTAAACCATCAGAGCTACCCATTACGATACAACGAACTACGCCACCGCCTAGCTGTTGCTGAACTTCAAGAACAAGACGCTCTTTTGAGTCCGTAACGTTTAGAGCGTCATATACACTAGGTACATTGCTCTGTGGGAACTCTACGTCGACTACCGCACCAATGATCTGTACGACCTTACCTGTAGCCATCGTTAATCCTCTAAACTATTTCGTTTAACCTAAGCTTAAACCGCTGCAGCACCTGATACGATTTCAGACAGTTCTTGTGTAATCGCAGCCTGACGGGCTTTGTTGTACACAAGTTCTAAGTCTTCAATCAGGTCACTCGCGTTATCCGTTGCAGCTTTCATCGCAATCATTCGAGCCGCTTGCTCACAAGCAAGGTTCTCAACCACACCTTGGTAAACCTGAGACTCTACGTAACGCACTAGAAGTGTGTCCAGTAGAGGTTTTGGTTCAGGCTCATAGATGTAATCCCATGAATGCTCTCGCTGCATTTCTTCGCTGTCCGATTTAGGCAAAGGTAGCAATTGATCGATCGTTGGTTGCTGAACCATAGTATTCACAAATTTGTTAAACACTACGTACAGGCGATCCAATTCACCCTCATCGTATTTCTTTAGCATTACGCTTACAGAACCGATTAGGTCTTCAAGGCTTGGGCTATCACCCAGACCTGAAACCTGAGCAGCAACTTTTGCGCCACTGCTTTTGAAAAATGCTGTCGCTTTTGAACCAACAACTGCCAGTTCAACTTCTGCACCTTTCTCTTTCCAAGCCTGCATATCTGTCACAGCTTTTTTGAACACGTTAATGTTCAAGCCGCCACACAGGCCACGGTCTGTAGAAACGATGATGTAACCAACACGCTTGGCTTCACGCTCTTCTAGGTACGGATGACGGTACTCTAGGTTTGCGTTTGCCACATGACCGATCACTTTACGCATTGTTTCAGCGTATGGACGAGAAGCTTCCATTGCATCTTGAGAACGACGCATTTTTGAAGCTGCTACCATTTCCATCGCTTTCGTAATTTTCTGCGTGCTTTTAACACTACCGATTTTATTACGTATCTCTTTTGCGCCGGCCATCGTTACTCTCCGTTAGTTGGTGGCAGAAACTGCCACCGACCTAATTACCAAGTTTGGGTTGCTACGAAGTCGTCAGTCAGCTTCTTCAACTGAGCTTCAACTTCATCGTTGTACGCACCCGACTTGTCGATCTCAGCTGCAAATTCAGCGTATTGACCGCGAGCATACGATAGTAGAGCCGCTTCAAAATCTAGCAGTTTGTTTAGTTCAACATCTGCTAAATAGCCGCGCTCTGCCGCGAAGATAACTAGTGCTTGGTCAAATACAGACATTGGAGCGTACTGCTTCTGCTTCATTAATTCTGTTACTTTTTGACCGTGGTCTAGCTGTTTCTTCGTCGCTTCATCAAGGTCAGACGAGAACTGTGCGAATGCCGCTAGTTCACGGTACTGAGCTAGTGCAGTACGGATACCGCCAGATAGCTTCTTGATGATTTTCGTCTGAGCTGAACCACCTACACGAGATACTGAGATACCTGGGTCAACGGCAGGGCGAACACCCGCGTTGAATAGCTCAGTTTGTAGGAAGATCTGACCATCGGTAATCGAGATTACGTTAGTCGGTACGAATGCTGAAACGTCACCTGCTTGAGTTTCGATGATAGGAAGAGCAGTTAGAGAACCAGTCTTACCTTTCACTTCACCGTTAGTGAAACGCTCTACGTACTCTTCGTTTACACGAGCTGCACGCTCTAGTAGACGAGAGTGTAAGTAGAATACGTCACCTGGGAATGCCTCACGGCCTGGTGGACGTTTTAGTAGTAGAGAGATCTGACGGTAAGCTACCGCTTGTTTAGATAGATCATCGTAAACAATCAGTGCGTCTTCACCGCGATCGCGGAAGTATTCACCCATCGCACAACCTGCGTATGGCGCTAGGTATTGTAGCGCTGCAGATTCAGAAGCAGATGCAACAACAACGATAGTGTTAGCTAGCGCGCCGTGCTCTTCTAGTTTGCGAACTACGTTAGCGATAGTCGATGCTTTCTGACCGATTGCTACGTAGATTGAGAAAATACCAGAGTCTTTCTGGTTGATAATCGCGTCGATCGCCATTGCTGTTTTACCAGTCTGACGGTCACCGATTACAAGTTCACGCTGACCACGACCGATTGGGATCATTGAGTCAACTGATTTGTAGCCAGTTTGTACAGGTTGGTCTACCGATTTACGGTCGATTACACCTGGTGCGATTACTTCTACAGGCGAAGTCAGTTTTGCTTCGATTGGACCTTTACCATCGATAGGTTCACCTAGCGTGTTTACTACGCGACCTAGTAGTTCTGGACCAACTGGCACTTCAAGAATGCGGCCAGTACCTGTAACTTTCATGCCTTCCTTAAGGTCAGCATATGGGCCCATTACTACCGCACCAACCGAGTCACGCTCAAGGTTAAGTGCTAGTGCATAACGGCCACCCGGTAATTCAATCATTTCACCTTGCATCACGTCCGCTAGGCCGTGGATGCGGATGATACCATCGCTTACCGATACGATAGTACCCTCGTTGCGAGCTTCACTAACAACGTCGAAAGATTCGATGCGTTGTTTGATTAGATCGCTAATTTCCGTGGAATTAAGTTGCATGCTCCAATCCCCATTAAGACTGCAATGCATCGCTCAGGCGGTTCAAACGACCTCGCGCTGAGTCATCGATGACTAGGTCTCCGGCTCGAATAATAACCCCACCAAGTAGGGTCTCATCTACGCTGCAATTCAGCTTCACTTTGCGTTCAAGACGCACTTCAAGTTTGCTGCCAATATTTGCTAGCTGTTCATCAGAAAGTTCGCTTGCTGAAATGACTTCAACATCGATTTCTTTCTCATGTTCTTTCTTCAATAAGAAGAATTGCTCACAAACATCGGGAAGGGCCGTTAAACGACCATTCTCAGCCATAACCTTAATCAGGTTTTGACCGTGCGCATCAACTTGTTCACCGCAAACTGCAACAAAAATTTCTGCCATTTTCTCGGCGGAAACAGAACCGGTTAAAAGTTCATTCATTTGTTCGTTTTTGGCAACTTCAGTAGCGAAAGACAACATTTGGCCCCATTGGTCCAACTGGTCTTTGTCTACAGCAAAGTCAAAAGCTGCTTTAGCATAGGGGCGTGCGATTGTAGTCAAATCAGACATATGCGCCCCCAGACTTAAAGTTTTGCAGTAATGTTGTCGAGAATATCTTTCTGAGCGTCTTTATCGATAGTACGCTCAAGGATTTTCTCGGCACCAGCTACAGCCAGAGTAGCAACTTGTTTGCGCAGCTCATCGCGTGCACGATTACGTTCAGCTTCAAGTTCTGCTTCCGCTTGCGCTAGGATTTTCTGGCGTTCTGCCTGAGCTTCCTCGCGAGCTTCATCAATAATTTGAGACTTACGCTTATTCGCTTGGTCGATGATCTCAGTTGCTGTGCGCTTCGCTTCTTTCATCTGATCAGAAGCGTTGGCTTGTGCTAGATCCAAGTCTTTTGCAGCACGTTCTGCTGCTTGAAGACCATCAGCAATTTTCTTCTGACGTTCTTCGATCGCTTGCATCAACGGTGGCCATACATACTTCATGCAGAACCACACAAATAGTGCGAACGAGATTGCTTGACCTAGCAGAGTTGCGTTTATATTCACAACAGCTACTCCCTTTTAAGAATCAACTACAAAAATACAATTAACAGAGTTGTTAATTAGCCTGCTAGTTGACCCACAAATGGGTTTGCGAAAGTGAATAGTAGCGCGATTACGATACCGATCATTGGAACCGCATCAAGTAGACCTGCGATGATGAACATCTTAACTTGTAGCATAGGAGCCATTTCTGGTTGACGTGCAGCACCTTCTAGGAATTTACCACCTAGCAGTGCGAAACCAATCGCTGTACCAAGAGAAGCAAGACCGACGATAATACCTACGGCGATTGCAGAAAAGCTCAGTAAAGTTTCCATTACTATCTCCAATTTATAGTTGTTGGCTTAGTGCCCAAATAAAAAGCTTAAAAAATTAATGATCAGCGTCTTCGTGTGCCATTGACAGGTAAACAATTGTCAACATCATGAATACGAAGGCTTGAATCGTAATAACCAAGATATGGAAGATTGCCCACGGTAGTGAACCCATCCATTGTAAGTACCATGGTAGCATTGCCGCACAAAGAATGAATACAACCTCACCCGCGAACATGTTACCGAATAGACGCATACCAAGAGAAAGAGGCTTCGCTAGTAGCGATACCACTTCGATCAGTAGGTTAAACGGAATCATTAGTGGGTGATTGAATGGATGTAGTGCAAGTTCTTTTGCGAATCCACCTAGACCTTTCACTTTGATGCTGTAGTAAATCATCAATGCGAAAACGCCTAGAGCCATAGCCATGGTGATATTCACATCAGCAGACGGTACAACCTTAAGGTAAGGGATACCTAGCCAATGCTCTGCTGGGTAAGGCAAGAAGTCGATCGGGACTAAGTCCATCACGTTCATCAAGAATACCCAACAAAAGATAGTCAGTGCTAAAGGCGCGATCAGTGGGTTGCGTCCATGGAACGTGTCTTTGACGTTTTCCGCGACAAATTCAACGATCATTTCTACAGCACACTGAAGCTTACCCGGTACACCCGCTGTTGTTCCCTTCGCTACTTTGTAAAAAATTCCGAGGAAAATTAAACCAGTAAACCAAGAAAAAAACAGGCTATCGATATGTACGTTCCAGAAACTTGCTTCATCCGCTACCAAGCCTAACTTAGCTAAAGAAAGGTTTGATAAGTGGTGGGCAATGTATCCGGACGATGTTAGCGCTTCACCTGGCGCAGCCATAACTCATCCTATTTTTTGTTGTTAATGAATAGCACTGGTGCACAGATATTAATACCTAGTACCAGCAAATAGGTTAGTTTGAGGGGAACAAGTTCCACCTGCATATACATGTAGGCAACGTAGAATAGCGCAACCGTGATGAGAATTTTCAGAGCTTCGCCTGTGAAAAATGAAGCTGCAATACGCTTTGCAGCGCGAGCCCCACTAAACATAAAAGCAAAGAGCGCGAATACTGCATTGGCAACGACAAAAATGCCACCACCAACCAACGCTGAAAATCCCCATTCAGGATTCACGGCCACCGCCATTCCTGCCGCCACAAAAATAACCGCGCCAGACTGGATCATTAACAATTGCTTTGCGAGCTCTCGTCCTGGTCTAGCTAACGCAGCTACCATGTATTCGTACCTCTAGTAATATCCACTTCGCACTAAACTCTATGTGCAGGGAAATTGGCGAAAATTATACGGTGAGAACAATTGAATGCAATTATATTGCATCAAAAACTTACAGTTTTGTTTACAATCCGACAACTTTCACACAAAATTCGATTAAATTGATTAATTGACCTAAATCAATTATCTCATCTAGGCCTCTAGCTTGGCAATCAGTTGATCCAATTTGTGAGGCTCATCAAGACTTATCGTCACTTTCGCTTTGCCGTTTGCAGAACGGACCAAAGAAACCTTAGCATCAAGCAGTTGACTCAATTTATGCGACATTTGCTCCGCTTCGGTATCTTCTTGTTGCGCTTTTTGCTCATTTTGTGGCGCTAAGCACTTTTTTACTAACTGTTCGGTTTGGCGAACTGTCATTTGCTTCTTAGCGACTTGCAGGGCTACTTCAATTTGTTGTTCGCCTTCTAAAGCCAACAATGCTCGAGCATGACCCATTTCTAATTTTTTATTGGCGACCAGACCTTTTACGTCAATTTCTAATTGATTCAGACGTAATAAGTTACTGACGGTCGTTCTTGATTTGCCAATCACATCGGCCACTTGCTGATGAGTCAGCGTGAATTCATCTTGCAAACGCTCAAGCGCTTGCGCTTCTTCAATCACATTCAAGTCTTCACGTTGAATGTTCTCAATCAGCGCCATTGCGATGGCTGCTCGGTCTTCAACCTTTTTCACCAAGCAAGGAACACGTTTCAACCCTGCTTGCTTAGCAGCGCGCCAACGGCGCTCACCAGCGATAATTTCAAACTGACCGCCTGCGACTTGACGTACAACGATAGGTTGAATGATGCCTTGTGATTGAATCGAAGCCGCTAGCTCTTCTAGGGCTTCTGGTGCCATATCTTTACGCGGTTGGTAAACACCCGGTTGCAATTGACCGATCGCTAAATCCGTCAGTTCACCATCTGCCGACAATGCTTGGCTGTGCGATGCAATATGCTGTTTTTCACGAGCCAGCGAACTGGTCGACAACAGCGCATCCAGTCCTTTTCCTAGACCACGCTTAGACATGGGATGAATTCCTTAGGTTAGAGTTAAACTGGGATTTCTTCGCGGCGGAGCATTTCGCCCGCTAGAGCTAGATACGCTTTGGCGCCTGCGGAGTACTTGTCATAGTACATTGCCGGTTTACCGTGGCTCGGCGCTTCGGCCAAACGCACATTACGTGGGATCACGGTACGGTAAACTTTACTACCAAAGTGTTTTTTAAGTTGATCGGATACTTCATTAGACAGGCGGTTACGTGGATCGTACATCGTACGCAGTAAACCTTCGATTTTGAGGTTTTCATTGACCACGGCCGCTAACTTGCTGATTGTATCCATAAGAGCAGTTAAACCTTCTAACGCAAAGTATTCACATTGCATCGGCACCAGCACAGAGTCGGCTGCGGCCATGGCATTGATTGTAAGAAGGTTTAGAGAAGGAGGACAATCAATAAAGATGAAATCATAGTTATCGCGAACTGGCGCAAGTGCGTTTTTTAAACGAACTTCGCGAGCGAACACTTCCATCAATTTGATTTCCGCAGCGGTAACGTCTCCGTTCGCAGCGATAAGATCGTATTTACCAGTGGTTTCAGTGCAAACCACTTGTTCAAACGGGGTATCTTCAACCAGAAGATCATACGCCGTGGCGTCAACCATGTATTTGTCGACACCACTGGCCATAGTAGCATTACCTTGAGGGTCGAGATCGATCACCAAAACCTTGCGCTTTGTTGCCGCCATCGAAGCTGCTAAGTTAATGCACGTTGTTGTTTTGCCGACCCCACCTTTCTGGTTGGCGATTGCTACTATTTTACCCACGATTACCTCGCTAATTTTCCTTGCGCGATAAGATTACTAGATGACGATCACCTTCCAACTCAGGAACAGCTAAAGATATGATCTCTGTCACACTACACCATTCAGGAAGCTGATCCATTTCATCTTTAGGGTGCTGTCCTTTCAGTGCTAGGAACACCCCGTTATCTTGTTTAGGCAGATGGTGACACCATTCCACCATGTCCGTCATTGAAGCAAAAGCTCGACTCAGAACGCCATCAAATTTTTCTTCTGGTTGGAATTCTTCGACACGACTTTGAATAGGCGTCACATTTTTCAGACCTAGCGTATGAACCACTTGTTTAATAAAACGAATGCGTTTGCCTAGACTATCTAGCAAGAAGAACGTTTTATCAGGACTCATTATGGCCAGAGGAATACCTGGTAAACCAGGGCCAGTACCCACATCGATAAAACGCTCGCCTTGTAAGTGAGCGCTAACCACTATGCTATCAAGAATATGTTTCACTAACATCTCAAGTGGATCACGAACCGATGTGAGGTTATACGCTTTGTTCCACTTGTCGAGCAGTTCGACATAGCCGACCAACTGCTCGCGTTGTTTTTCAGATACCTCTAAATCGGTTTTTTCGATTAGGGCATCCAGTTTTGTGCGTAGTGCGCTCATTTACTCGTCCTCGCCTTTTTTCAGCAAGCCGTGTTTTTTCAAGTGAACCAGCAAAATAGAAATTGCCGCAGGGGTAATACCTGAAATTCGAGAGGCAATCCCGATACTTTCCGGTTTTGCTTCCGTCAGCTTAGCTACAACTTCATTAGAAAGACCTTTCACGTCTTTGTAGTCCAGATCAGTTGGTAACTTGGTATGCTCATGACGCAATGATTTTTCAATCTCTTCTTGCTGGCGCTTAATGTAACCATCGTATTTCACTTGAATTTCAACTTGCTCTGATGCTTGTTGATCGTCAAGTGCTGGTGCGAACGCATCAAGTTGCGTCAGTTGTGAATACGATATCTCAGGACGACGAAGAAGATCTTCACCGCTAGCTTCACGTGCCATTGGCGTTTTCAATAGCTTGTTTAGCTCATCGATACCTGCAGAATTCGGATTCATCCACGTCGATTTCAGACGTTGACGCTCGGTTTCCATGTTGCCGATTTTTTCATTGAAACGCGCCCAACGAACATCATTAATCAAACCAAGTTCTCGCGCTTTTTCCGTCAAACGTAAGTCGGCGTTATCTTCACGCAGCAACAGACGGTATTCAGCACGAGACGTAAACATGCGGTATGGTTCTTTGGTACCCATGGTCGACAAATCGTCAATCAACACGCCCATGTAAGCTTGATCACGGCGTGGGCTCCAACCTTCTTTGTCTTGACTATGCAGACTAGCGTTCAGGCCAGCCATTAAACCTTGCGCTGCAGCTTCTTCGTAACCAGTCGTACCGTTGATTTGCCCAGCAAAGAATAGACCACTGATGAATTTGGTTTCGTACGTTTGCTTCAAATCACGAGGGTCGAAGAAATCGTACTCAATCGCATAGCCTGGACGAACGATATGTGCGTTTTCAAAACCTTTCATTGAACGAACAATTTGCACTTGTACGTCAAATGGCAGGCTGGTGGATATACCGTTCGGATATAACTCGTGCGTTGTTAGACCTTCTGGCTCGATGAAAATCTGATGGCTGTTTTTATCTGCAAAGCGCATCACCTTATCTTCGATAGACGGGCAGTAACGTGGACCGATACCTTCGATCACACCCGCATACATTGGGCTACGATCGAGGTTATTACGGATCACCTCATGAGTTTGCTCATTGGTGTGCGTAATAAAACATGGGATTTGACGTGGATGTTGATCACGATTACCCATGAAAGAAAATACAGGCGTTGGATTATCACCATGTTGTGCTTCAAGCACTGAGAAATCAACACTGCGTGCATCAATACGTGGTGGTGTGCCCGTTTTTAGACGATCCACACGGAACGGTAGTTCGCGTAGTCGATCCGCTAATGCGATCGACGGTGGATCCCCAGCACGGCCACCAGATGAGCTTTCCATACCAATGTGGATCTTTCCGCCAAGGAAAGTACCAACGGTGAGTACCACCGCTTTAGCTCGGAATTTAAGACCCATTTGCGTAACCACACCAACCGCTCGATCTTGCTCAACAATTAGATCATCAACCGATTGCTGGAACAAAGTAAGGTTTGGGGCGTTTTCTAATGCATCGCGAACATACGCTTTGTACAGCGCTCTGTCCGCTTGTGCACGTGTTGCACGTACTGCCGGACCTTTAGAGGCGTTCAGTGTTCGAAATTGAATACCTGCATGGTCGATAGCTTCTGCCATCAAACCGCCCATAGCATCCACTTCTTTTACTAAGTGACCTTTACCGATACCACCGATAGCTGGGTTACAAGACATTTGGCCTAATGTATCGATGTTATGGGTAAGGAGAAGCGTTTTTTGTCCTGTGCGTGCAGATGCGAGCGCGGCTTCCGTTCCTGCGTGTCCGCCACCGACAACAATGACGTCAAAGTTTTCGTGATAAAGCATGAACTGACCTCAGGTATTCAAAGGATTTAATGGACAGATAAAAAAGAGCGGTATTTTACCTTTTTTCTCTGTGAGAGAGAATCGTTTTCTCGCTTTTCAAATTTTAGTCTCCAAGACTATATATATAAGATCTATATATATGATCTTTTATTGGATCTATTATTAGGATCGACCATTTCTGTGGATAAGTAGAAAATGATCAACAAGATCATGGATCTTCTTTGGATCAAAAGTTGTGATCATGATTTGATCTGATCGAGGATTACCTGAGATCAAAATCGCTACTTATGCACAGGGGTAAAAATGGATCAAAGTTATTATTTGGATAACTAAAGGAAAGTCACTGGATCTTAGTATACTTATCCACAGATGGTTTGGGTGTTTTTTGAGCGGTTGAACAAAATTTTTTGAGAGAAGTTATTCACAATAGGGAGAAACAGAGCCGCAATGCGACTCTGTGATAGAGGAATTAAGCAGAAAAGCGAGCCAGATTTTCCTTCAACCACACTTCTGCGGCGTCTTCAGGTACGTCGTAGCTAAGTACATCAATCTTCAAGCAGTCTGTGATTGGTGTTGCGCCAATGTCTTCTAATAGGTCGAAAGCATGTTGGCCAGCAGCACAGAACGTATCGTAACTTGAGTCACCAATTGCTATCACAGCAAACTTTACGTCCGCCATCTTAGGCGGTGTGTTTTGTAATGCAGCAATAAAAGGCTGAATGTTATCTGGATATTCACCCGCGCCGTGAGTTGAAGTTATCACCAACCAAGTGCCTTGATTCTCGATAGCAGACAACTCTGGCTGGTTGTGGATCGTTGTTTCGAAGCCGTTTGCGTTGAGGAGATCACTTAAGTGATCTCCTACGTATTCCGCGCCACCTAAAGTACTGCCTGTAATAATGTGGATCATGTGTCTTCCTTATTGAGTCATACCAACGCCCGTAGGTATCTGAGCGTCAGCACAAAAAGAAACGCGGTGGTAAGCTCAAGCCTAACACCGCGCATTTTATTATTTGCCGATACAGAATGAAGAGAAAATTCGGCCGAGTAAGTCATCAGAGCTAAATTCACCAGTAATTTCATTGAGGTGCTGCTGAGTAATGCGTAGCTCTTCTGCGAGGATTTCCCCTGCCATGTACCCTTCTAGCTGCTCTTGGCCGATTTGAAGGTGTTGAGCTGCGCGTTCTAGCGCATCTAGGTGTCGACGGCGCGCCATAAAGCCACCTTCAGTGTTACCAGAAAAGCCCATGCACTCTTTTAAGTGAGTGCGCAAAGCATCCACACCCGAGCCCGTCTTCGCTGATAGGCGGATTAAGGTTGGATCATTGACGTGGCAGATCCCCATACTTTCACCGGTTTGATCCGCTTTATTACGGATCACTGTCATGCCCATATTGTTCGGCAAGCGATCGACAAAATCAGGCCAGATGTCTTTAGGATCGGTGGCGTCGGTTGTTGTACCGTCCACCATGAAAAGCACACGGTCAGCTTGTGCTATTTCGTCCCAAGCGCGTTCGATACCGATTTTCTCTACTTCATCTGAAGCGTCACGCAGACCAGCAGTATCGATGATGTGCAGTGGCATTCCATCAATATGGATGTGCTCTCGTAGTACGTCACGAGTAGTGCCTGCGATATCGGTTACGATGGCGGACTCTTTACCTGACAGTGCATTCAATAGGCTTGATTTACCCGCATTAGGACGACCTGCAATGACAACTTTCATGCCCTCGCGCATGATCGCACCTTGGTTAGCTTCTTTACGCACGGCATCAAGGTTGTCGATGATGGCTTGCAAGTCTCCAGACACTTTACCATCTGCAAGAAAGTCGATTTCTTCTTCAGGAAAGTCGATAGCTGCTTCTACGTAGATACGCAGATGAATAAGAGATTCCACCAGCGTTTGAATACGCTGTGAGAATTGACCTTGTAGCGACTGAAGTGCCGATTTTGCGGCTTCTTCAGAGCTAGCATCAATCAGGTCAGCGATTGCCTCTGCTTGGGTTAAATCCATCTTATCGTTTAAGAACGCGCGCTCAGAGAACTCACCAGGACGTGCGGCACGAACGCCCTCAATACCCAAGATACGCTTGATCAGCATGTCCATTACCACGGGGCCACCGTGGCCCTGCAGCTCTAACACATCTTCGCCTGTGAACGAGTGTGGGTTAGGGAAGTAAAGGGCAATGCCTTGGTCTAGCACGGTGCCATCTTCTGCTTGAAATGGCAGGTATTCTGCGTAGCGAGGCTTTAGGGTTTTACCGGTTACCTCTCGTGCTACTTGGTTGGCCTTAGGGCCAGAAACACGAATAATGCCGACACCGCCACGACCCGGTGCGGTTGCTTGAGCGACAATCGTATCTGTAGTCATAATCTTGCCTTTTGAGCTGGGCTATAGGATTTGAAGTCCTAGGGAGCCATAACCATTAATTAGCTGAATTGTAATCAGCCAAAAACAAAAAGGCGACCTTTTGGCCGCCTTTCTTATTCTTTTACTAAAAGGTTACTTGGTGTGTAAGCCTTTTTTCTCCAGCGCTTTGTAAATCAAAGTTTGTTGGATCAGCGTAACGATGTTCGACACCAACCAGTATAGAACTAGGCCTGATGGGAAGAACAAGAAGAAGAAGGTGAACATAACCGGCATAAAGGTCATGATCTTCTGCTGCATTGGATCCGTTACTGTCGTTGGGCTCATTTTCTGGATTAGGAACATTGATGCACCCATCAGAAGTGGCAGGATGTAGTACGGGTCCTGCGCTGAAAGGTCATGAATCCAACCGAAGAATGGTGAGTGACGTAGCTCAACCGATTCCATTAGTGCCCAGTATAGCGCGATGAAGATTGGCATCTGTAGGATAAGAGGTAAACAGCCACCCAGTGGGTTTACTTTCTCTTTCTTATACAGTTCCATCATCTCTTGGCTCATACGCTGACGGTCATCACCGATACGTTCACGCATTGCTTGCAGTTTAGGCTGTAGCATGCGCATTTTCGCCATAGATGTGTATTGCGCTTTCGTTAGTGGGTACATTGCACCACGAACGATGAAGGTCAAACAGATGATTGCCACACCCCAGTTACCCACGAAGCTTTGGATGAAAGCAAGCAGTGAGTGAAGTGGTTTAGCGATGAACCATAACCAACCGTAGTCAACTACTAGGTCTAGGTTTGGTGCTACTGCTGCCATTTCATTTTGTAGTTTAGGGCCAACCCATAGCGTCGCTTCGAACTGAGCTTGGTCACCTGTTGCGATAGTTTTGTTCGGCATACGAACACCGATATCGCCAAGGTTACCAATTACGCGAGTGTATAGGTTTGTACCTGGTTCGTTACGTGGGATCCACGCTGCAGCGAAGTAGTGTTGGATCATTGCTGCCCAACCTTGGCCGTCTGCGAGGTTGATAGACAGGTTACGATCCTGCATATCTTCGAAGCTGTATTTCTTGTAACGAACATCTTCAGTTGAGTAAGCACCGCCACGGTAAGTTGGCATCGTGATGCTACCGCCTGCGTCCATTAGGTTTTGACGCAAGTGAGCGTACATACCAAAGGTTGCATTGTTACCTGAGTTGTTCACGACATCGTATTCTACGTTTAGCGCGTAGCTGCCACGTGTGAATACATAAGTCTTAGTGTATTCGATACCGTTCGCAGTGAAAGTCATTGGAACACGTAGTTCGTCTTGACCGTCAGCCATAGTAAAGCTGTCTGCGCTCACGTTGTAGTGAGGACGGTTAGTGCTGCTTAGGTCAATACCTTGAGGACCCACTAGACCGCTTTGTGCGATGAACTGGTGGCCTTTAGTATCTTTAAGCAGAACGAAAGGATCTGATGAATCAAGTTCAGCAGCGTATTTGTTTAGGTCGGCATGTACCACATCGCCACCAACGGTGTCGATCGACAGAGTTAAAACATCAGTCGTTACTGTGATAGTTTTTGCAGAAGCTTGCTGTTGACCAGGAACTGGGTCTAGATCGTCAGCAAAAGATGGTGCAGGTAGAGTACTGCTTGATTGAGCCTGTTCAACCGCTTGAGGTGCTGGGTTCTTTGCTACTTGCCATTGTTGAAATAGCAAGAAAGAAACCAGTGCCAGAGCGATGAGCAGGATATTACGTTGAGAATCCATCGTTAGTTATCTCTGTCTTGTTTTTGGACTGGTGGAACGGGGTCATACCCCCCTTCATTCAAAGGGTGGCATTTTAATAGACGTTTGCCTGATAACCAACATCCTTTTACAAAACCGTGAGCTCTCAAAGCTTCTAGTGCGTAAGTAGAACAAGTTGGTGTGAACCGGCAACGAGGACCAATCAAAGGGCTGATAAACCAGCGATACAGATTAACGAGCCCAATGGCTATCCACGTGAAGGGCGAGACAGGCGATGCCATAGCTTATCAAACAACTTAAATAGTTCCTCATTGCTTAAATCTTGCGCGCTTTTCTTGGCAATCACAACAAAATCTTTATTTGGAAGTTGATGTTGATTGTTACGAAAGCTTTCACGAGCCAAACGCTTAAAGCGGTTTCGACCGACAGCAGTTTTGATTTGCTTTTTCGGAACAGCTAAACCTAATCGTGGGTGAGAAAGTTTGTTATTGCGAGCAATGATGGTGAAATGAGGCGAGCCAGCTCGATGAGCTTGCTGGAAGACGTTTTGATAATGCTCGGGAGTTAACAAGCGTAACTCCCGATTAAACGCGTACGTGTTCAAAATAAACTAGCGATTATTTTGATAGGCGCGCACGGCCTTTTGCACGACGTGCGTTGATAACTTTACGACCGTTCTTAGTTGCCATGCGAGCACGGAAGCCGTGAGTACGCTTGCGCTTTAGAACTGTAGGTTGAAAAGTGCGTTTCATGATAATTACCTTTACTGATCAGTAGTTTTAGGTTCTTGTTAAACCCGGCGTGGGCAATATGCTTTCTTATATAAAGAAACTCTTTATATAGAGAGAAGCAACCGACGCCTCTCAACAAAGAGGCGGAATTGTAATCACACTCACATAATGTGTCAATGACTCATGAGTACGAAATTCCGGCCGAGCGATTATACGTAGTGTGAGTAAAATCTCAAGGATCGATTGATCTTGATGCTTGATCTTTACTCTATCCCCACTTGGTTAAGGAATTTTTGCAGTCGAGGATCTTGTGGATTATCGAAGATATCTTGTGGAGAACCTTGCTCGACAATGTTGCCTTCGGCCATAAAGATCACTCGGTCAGCGACTTCTTTCGCAAATTGCATTTCATGTGTGACCACCAACATGGTCTGATGTTGGTTAGCTAACTTCTTCATTAATGAGAGAACTTCTCCAACCCATTCAGGATCCAACGCAGAAGTTGGCTCATCAAACAGCAGCAGTTCAGGTTGAAGTGCCATCGCTCGACCGATGCCCACACGTTGTTGTTGGCCACCAGACAATGCCGCTGGATAACTTTCGCCTTTATCACCAAGACCGATGTCATCCAGAATCTCTTGAGCACGCTGAAGTGCGTCGTCTTTCTTCCAACCGCGTACCGTGATCAAGCCCTCTGCGATGTTCTGACGTGCATTCATATGGGCAAACAAGGCATAGTTTTGGAAAACAAACCCAGTGCGGCGTCGCAGGGCTAATACTTCGGCTTTGGTATGCTTTTGTGTGTCGACAGAAATGTCATCAATGGTGATGCGACCTTCATCCGCTTGCTCAAGAAAGTTCACCGTGCGCAGTAATGTCGATTTACCCGTACCACTGGACCCTATAATGACGATGATCTCACCTTGTTGGATATCGAGATCAATGCCTTTTAACACTTCAGTGTCACCAAAGCGTTTGTGGATGTTTTCTAATTTGATCATCGTACGTACGCCTTATTCAATTTCGCTTCTGCCCAAATTTGTACTCGCGTCAGAATTACAACTACCCCCCAGTAAATTAGGGCGACAGCAAGAAACGCTTCAAAGAAGCGGAAACTCGATGACGCTTCCATTTGTGCTTTGGCCATGATTTCTGCCACACCAAGAGTGAAGGCGAGGGAAGTCGACTTAATCATATCGATGAAATAGTTCATCAATGAAGGCAGTGCGACACGCGTTGCCTGCGGAAGAATCACACGGCGCATGGCCTGTGGGGTTGTCATTCCAACCGATAAGCTCGCTTCCATTTGGCTACGATCAATGCCGATGATTGCGGCTCGGATGCTTTCCGCCATATACGCGGCAAAATGCAGTGTTAAACCAATCACTGCCGCTGAGAAGGCATCAAGACCGACCATGATCGGGAAGATTTGTGGTAAGCCGTAGTAAAGTAAAAACAGTTGAACTAAAAGTGGGGTCCCACGGAAGAAGCTGATGTAAAGTTGGCTCAATTGATCGAGAACTGGCAGCTTAAATACGCGAATATTAGCTAAAATGATGGCTAAAATCAGTGAAAAGACCAATCCCCATGTGGCCATTTCCATGGTTGTACCAAGATACTTGAGCAGTATTGGCAGCAGTTCCAACATGTAATTAAAATCAAATCCCATACGACTTACCTTGAGAAAAGAAAAGGTGGAATACGAAGTTCCACCTTGTCATTGAGTTAAAAAAGGACGCGAGATAAAGCTCTGCGTCCTAAAAGAAGAAAAGTTTTACTTAGTGATGTCGGCACCAAACCATTTCACTGAAATCTTCTCTACTGTTCCGTCGGCGCGCATTTCTGCAAGTGCTTTATTCACTTCCGCCTGTAGCTTACGACCTTTTTCGTTATCAACGAATGGCCAAGCGTTTTCAATGGTTTCAAATGGTTCACCCGCCAGTTGCAGCGGTAGACCTGTTTTCTTAATCAGTTCTAGTGCAGACAAACGGTCCATGATGAAGGCATCAGCACGGCCCAGCGCCACATCATGTTCAATACCCGTATCGTAAGTCTTGATGTTAATCTTGCCGTCTTTGTCGTAACTGCGAAGCAACTGTTCAAAGTTAGAGCCTAGGTTAACTGCAACCGTTTTGCCTGCTAGGTCTTCCACGCCTTGGATGCTGTCATTGCCTTTACGTACCGTGATTTGAGCGCCATCTACCACGTATGGGTCAGCAAATAGGTATTTCGCTTTACGTGCGTCTGTCATGGTGATTTGGTTCGAGATGGTATCAATACGACCTGTTTCTAGCAGGCCAAACAAACCAGAAAAGTTCGCTGTGACGTATTCGATCTTGTAGTCGTTACGTTTACCGATTTCATCCCACATATCCACTTCGAAACCTTGCAGCTTATCTTGCTTCACAAAGGTGAATGGGAAGTAGCGGCCAGACATGCCTACTTTTACTTCAGTAGCGGCAGTGTCGACAGCTGCTTGAACAGTCGCAGCAGACAAAGCGATGGCTGCAACGGCAACCTTAATCCAGTTTTTCATAATACATCTCCATACTTTTATGGTTGGAAATACTACTGTCAGTTAGCTCAATTAAATAAATAACCAAGTGCAATAACCTAGTCCTGAGAGTAATAAGATCGTATTTGGTATAGAGAGTAGGCAAAAATTAGCAATAAATGATGAAAAAACGATCGAAAAGAGCAGGAGTGGCGATCAAAAAACAACGGTGACGGAAAATTCATACACAGAGTTATCACCAATTACTGGATCTGACGGATTTTGCCCAAATGTGGATCGTTGTGTGGGCAATCTTGGGGCAAGATGTGTTGATCTCTCTATGTTCAGCTAAATAATTGTGAATAACTTAGATCTTATTCACTGGATCGTCGATCAATTGCTGGCGATCTTGGTTATCAACAGGTAAAATTGCCAGTCTTTTCCGATAATTCAAATACTCAGTGGGGGCACCGTGTCATCTTCGCTTTGGTTGCAATGTTTGCAGCAGCTTCAAGAAGAGCTACCAGCTACAGAATTCAGCATGTGGGTTCGTCCGTTACAAGCGGAGCTCAATGACAATACTCTCACTCTGTTCGCCCCAAACCGCTTTGTTTTGGACTGGGTTCGTGACAAGTACCTGAACAGCATCAACCGTTTACTGCAAGAATACTGCGGTAACGACGTCCCTAGCTTGCGCTTTGAAGTGGGCAGCCGCCCAGTTGCAGCGCCTAAGCCGGTACCGACACGTACGCCAGCCGATGTGGCTGCTGAGTCTTCAGCGCCTGCACAATTGCAAGCTCGTAAACCTGTACATAAAACGTGGGATGACGACGCTCAAGCGATCGCGAACATCAACCACCGCTCAAACGTGAACCCGAAACACAAGTTCAACAACTTCGTTGAGGGTAAGTCGAACCAACTTGGTTTAGCGGCAGCACGTCAGGTTTCAGATAACCCAGGCGCAGCCTACAACCCACTTTTCCTATATGGTGGTACGGGTTTAGGTAAAACGCACTTGCTTCACGCTGTAGGCAACGCGATTGTGGATAACAATCCAAACGCAAAAGTGGTGTACATGCACTCTGAGCGTTTTGTGCAAGATATGGTAAAAGCACTGCAAAACAACGCGATTGAAGAATTCAAACGTTACTACCGCAGTGTTGATGCACTTCTTATCGATGACATCCAATTCTTTGCTAATAAAGAGCGTTCACAGGAAGAATTTTTCCATACCTTCAACGCGTTATTGGAAGGCAACCAACAGATCATTCTAACGTCTGACCGTTATCCAAAAGAGATCAGCGGTGTAGAAGATCGTCTGAAATCTCGCTTTGGTTGGGGTCTGACGGTTGCGATCGAGCCACCAGAACTTGAAACGCGCGTGGCGATCTTGATGAAGAAAGCGGAAGACCATCAAATCCACCTAGCGGATGAAGTGGCCTTCTTTATTGCTAAGCGTCTGCGTTCAAATGTTCGTGAGCTCGAAGGTGCACTGAACCGCGTTATCGCAAACGCAAACTTTACGGGTCGTCCAATTACGATTGATTTCGTTCGTGAAGCGCTACGTGACTTATTGGCACTGCAAGAAAAGCTCGTGACCATCGACAACATTCAAAAGACGGTGGCGGAATACTACAAAATTAAAGTGGCGGACCTGCTGTCTAAACGTCGCTCTCGCTCGGTTGCTCGTCCTCGCCAGTTGGCAATGGCATTAGCAAAAGAGCTGACCAACCACAGCTTGCCGGAAATCGGCGATGCATTTGGTGGTCGTGACCACACCACGGTACTGCATGCTTGTCGCAAGATTGAGCAGCTGCGTGAAGAGAGCCACGATATTAAAGAAGATTACTCTAACTTGATTCGCACCCTGTCTTCTTAATCGGTTAGAATGACAGTATTCCAAGCAAATCATTAATTGAGCTGACAGCGTAAAGAGCCAAGCATGAAATTTACTATTGAACGTAGTCATTTAATCAAACCGCTACAACAGGTTTCAGGCGCATTAGGTGGCCGACCGACCCTACCAATTCTGGGTAACCTACTGCTTAAAGTAGAAGATAATGTGTTATCCATGACCGCGACCGACCTGGAAGTGGAATTGGTGAGCAAAGTGACTCTAGAAGGGGATTTTGAAGCGGGCAGCATTACCGTTCCTTCTCGTAAGTTTCTCGATATCTGTCGTGGTCTTCCAGATGACTCTATCATCACCTTCGTGCTGGAAGGCGATCGTGTACAAGTTCGTTCTGGTCGTAGCCGTTTCTCATTGGCCACACTTCCTGCGAACGATTTTCCGAACATCGAAGATTGGCAGAGTGAAGTTGAAGTGTCACTGACTCAGTCTGATCTACGTACACTGATCGAAAAAACACAGTTCTCAATGGCGAACCAAGACGTTCGTTATTACCTAAACGGTATGCTGTTTGAAATCGACGGTACGACGCTACGCAGTGTAGCGACTGATGGTCACCGTATGGCAGTTTCTCAAACACAACTGGGTGCTGATTTTGCGCAAAAGCAAATCATCGTGCCACGTAAAGGCGTACAAGAGCTGGTTAAGCTAATGGATGCACCAGAGCAACCTGTTGTACTACAAATCGGTAGTTCAAATGTGCGTGCAGAAGTGAACAACTTCATTTTTACTTCTAAGCTCGTTGATGGCCGTTTCCCAGATTATCGCCGCGTAATGCCGCAAAGTACCAACAAAACATTAGAAGCAAGCTGTGATGAATTACGCCAAGCGTTTTCTCGCGCTGCTATTCTTTCTAATGAAAAATTCCGTGGTGTTCGCGTGAATCTTGCGGGCAGTGAAATGCGCATTACGGCGAACAACCCAGAGCAAGAAGAAGCAGAAGAGATGCTGGACGTAACCTTTGAAGGTGACGCGATCGAAATCGGCTTCAACGTAAGCTACGTGCTGGATGTGCTTAATACATTGCGCTGTGAAAAAGTGCGTGTGTCGATGTCGGATGCCAACGCCAGTGCGTTGATTGAAAACGCAGACGACGACAGTGCCATGTATGTGGTAATGCCAATTCGTCTATAAGCTATCTGAATGCCACTTTCTCGCCTTATCATTCAGCAATTTCGAAACATTAAAGCCTGTGATATTCATTTATCGACAGGCTTTAACTTTCTTATTGGACCGAACGGCAGCGGTAAAACCAGTGTCTTAGAAGCGATTTACTTGCTCGGACACGGACGCTCTTTCAAGAGCTCGTTGACCGGACGAATCATCCAAAATGAGTGTGATGAACTGTTTGTTCATGGTCGTTTTTTGAACTCGGATCAATTTGAGCTACCTATCGGCATTAATAAGCAGCGTGATGGCTCAACAGAGGTTAAAATAGGCGGTCAATCTGGGCAAAAACTGGCGCAGCTTGCACAAGTTCTGCCGTTGCAGTTGATACATCCAGAAGGGTTTGATCTCCTTACGGATGGACCTAAACATCGCCGTGCATTCATCGATTGGGGGGTGTTTCATACGGAACCCGCTTTTTATGATGCATGGGGGCGATTTAAACGTCTCAACAAGCAACGTAATGCACTGTTAAAAACCGCTAACAGTTATCGAGAGCTCAGTTATTGGGATCAAGAGATGGCTAGGTTGGCTGAAAATATCAGCCAATGGCGTGCGCATTACATCGAACAGATGAAAACCGTAGCGGAAACCATCTGCCAGACATTTTTGCCAGAATTTGAGATCCAATTAAAGTATTATCGTGGATGGGATAAAGACACACCCTATCATGAGATACTAGAAAAGAATTTCGAGCGTGATCAGTCATTGGGGTACACCTTTAGTGGCCCGAATAAGGCTGATTTGCGAATTAAAGTGAATGGAACACCAGTAGAAGATGTTCTTTCACGCGGTCAGTTAAAACTCATGGTGTGTGCATTGCGTGTAGCGCAGGGACAACATCTTACCGAGATGACCGGAAAACAATGTATTTACCTAATTGACGACTTTGCGTCGGAATTAGACAGCCAACGTCGCAAGCGTCTTGCTGACTGCTTAAAAGAGACGGGCGCACAAGTATTTGTAAGCTCTATCACTGATAGCCAAATCGCCGATATGTTGGACGATACGGGCAAATTGTTTCATGTGGAACATGGCAGGATAGAGTCAAACTAGAAGAGAGAAACTCATGTCTGAAAATTACGATTCATCGAGTATTAAGGTACTAAAGGGTCTGGATGCGGTTCGTAAGCGTCCAGGTATGTACATTGGCGACACGGACGATGGCACCGGTCTTCACCACATGGTCTTTGAGGTGGTGGATAACTCAATTGATGAAGCGTTGGCAGGTCACTGTAAAGACATCGTTGTGACAATTCATGAGGACAACTCGGTTTCAGTTACGGATGATGGTCGTGGCATTCCAACAGAATTGCACCCAGAAGAAAAAGTATCAGCAGCAGAAGTTATCATGACGGTACTTCACGCTGGTGGTAAGTTCGACGATAACTCATACAAAGTATCGGGCGGTCTTCACGGCGTAGGTGTTTCAGTAGTAAACGCACTGTCTGAAAAAGTAGTACTGACTATCCATCGTGGCGGTCATATCCATACGCAAACTTACCACCATGGTGAACCTCAGGCGCCACTAGCGGTTGTGGGCGATACAGACCAAACGGGTACACAAATCCGTTTTTGGCCAAGTGCTGAAACCTTCACAAATATCGAATTCCATTACGATATCCTAGCAAAGCGTCTACGTGAGCTTTCTTTCCTAAACTCTGGTGTTTCTATCAAGTTGGTTGATGAGCGTGAAGCAGACAAGAGTGACCACTTCATGTTTGAAGGTGGTATTCAAGCGTTCGTTGATCACCTAAACACCAACAAAACACCAATCATCGAGAAAATCTTCCACTTCGATTTTGAACGTGAAGATGGCATTGCAGTAGAAGTGGCAATGCAATGGAACGATGGCTTCCAAGAGAACATCTACTGTTTCACTAACAACATCCCACAACGCGATGGTGGTACTCACCTTGCAGGTTTCCGTGCGGCATTAACGCGTACGCTGAATACCTTTATGGATAAAGAAGGTTTCTCTAAGAAAGCGAAAACAGCAACGTCGGGTGATGATGCTCGTGAAGGTCTAACTGCAGTTGTTTCGGTTAAAGTGCCAGATCCTAAGTTCTCTAGCCAAACTAAAGACAAATTGGTTTCTTCAGAAGTTAAATCAGCGGTTGAATCAGCAATGGGTGAGAAACTGTCTGAGTTCCTAATTGAGAACCCGACAGAAGCTAAGATGGTTTGTTCTAAAATCATCGATGCTGCTCGTGCTCGTGAAGCAGCGCGTAAAGCTCGTGAAATGACTCGTCGTAAAGGCGCGCTAGACCTAGCTGGTCTGCCAGGCAAGCTTGCAGACTGTCAGGAAAAAGATCCAGCACTCTCTGAACTATACATAGTGGAGGGTGATTCGGCAGGCGGCTCAGCGAAACAAGGCCGTAACCGTAAGAACCAAGCAATCCTACCGCTAAAAGGTAAGATTCTTAACGTAGAAAAAGCGCGTTTCGACAAGATGCTATCTTCTCAAGAAGTAGCGACGCTGATCACGGCACTAGGTTGTGGTATCGGTCGTGACGAGTACAACCCAGACAAACTGCGTTACCACAACATCATCATCATGACCGATGCCGATGTCGATGGTTCGCACATCCGTACGCTACTGTTGACCTTCTTCTACCGTCAAATGCCAGAGCTTATCGAGCGTGGCTACGTTTACATCGCTCAGCCACCACTTTACAAAGTGAAAAAAGGTAAACAAGAGCAGTACATCAAAGACGAAGACGCGATGAACCAATACCAAGTGGCTTTAGCACTTGATAACGCATCGCTACACGTAAACGCAGAAGCGCCAGCATTGGCAGGCGAAGCGCTAGAGAAGCTAGTTCAGCAATACAACGCTGGTATCAAGCTGGCGGATCGCATGAGCCGTCGTTACCCAAGCGCGCTAGTTCATGAGCTAATCTACACGCCGCGCCTAACGGCAGAGCAATGCCACGATGCTTCAGCAGTTGAAGCGTGGACAAAACAGCTAGTTGAACAGCTAAACGCGAAAGAAGTGGGCGCAAGCCAATACAGCTTCGAAGTTGAGCAACACGAAGAGCTAGGTCTAAACCTACCTAAGATTATCGTACGTACTCACGGTGTGACGCATGACTACGCACTAAGCATCGACCTATTGAACTCGAAAGAGTACAACAAGCTAGCTGAGCTTTCGGAAGCATTAGATGGCCTGATTGAGGAAGGCGCTTACATCAAACGTGGCGAGCGTACTCAGCCTGTAACAAGCTTTGCATCTGCACTTGAGTGGCTAATCAAAGAGTCGCGTCGTGGTCTAAGCCTACAGCGCTACAAAGGTCTAGGTGAGATGAACCCAGATCAGCTTTGGGAAACCACAATGGACCCTGAGACACGTCGCATGATGCAAGTAACAATTGAAGATGCGGTAGGCGCAGACCAATTGTTCACCACGCTAATGGGTGACCAAGTTGAGCCGCGTCGTAACTTCATCGAAGAGAACGCGCTGAAAGTAGCAAACCTAGACGTGTAGTCTTACAGACTCAGTCAACTCATACTAAAAACGCCATCTCGCAAGAGGTGGCGTTTTTTTATGGGGGTAGAAACGAGATAAAAGAGTCGAGATACGAGAACGGCTGCGCCCTGTGAATATGGGAACGCTTCGAGAGGGAGGAATGACTGAGTCGGGGATCTAAAAATATTTTCACCGGAGCCCTTGAAAGCCCATTTTTCGACCTTATATCTAGTTATGAAGAGGGATGGCTAACTTGCTCAACAAGAGAAGAACAGCGCCTCTGGAATCGCTAAACGAGATCGCTCAGGAGAGGATACTCAGTTTTCGCACACAACTTGACCCTAGATTCGACATCATGTCCCCGCACCTAAAGAGTAGGTCAGAGGAATGAACCATCGGATCCCTTAGCTCGGCGTTTTCTTGCATAAATGCGCCATGTGGATGACCCTCATCTGGGCTAAGACTATTGCTTAAAAGAGGATAGATTATGCGTAATGTAGATTTCTCACCACTATACCGTAATGCAATTGGCTTCGACCGTCTGTTCAACCTGATGGAAGCAAGCTCTGCGAAGAACACTTCTGGCGGTTACCCTCCATACAACATCGAGCAAAAAGACGAGCACAACTACCGTATTACTATGGCAGTTGCTGGTTTTGCTGAAGATCAGCTCGATTTGACTCAAAACGAAAACATGTTGATCGTGAAGGGCGAGCGTAAAGCCGAAGAAGGTAAAAACTACGTTTACCAAGGCATTGCAGAACGCGATTTTGAACGTAAATTCCAACTCGCGGATTACGTAAAAGTTGTCGGTGCATCAATGGAAAACGGTCTGCTTCATGTTGATTTAGTTCGTGAAATTCCAGAAGCGATGCAACCGCGTAAGATTGCTATCGGTGGTAACAACCTGATTGAAAACAGCTAAAGACATTTCAGTTAACCACACGGTTATAGAATGAGAAAGAGCGCCTTCCATTATGGAAAAGGGCGCTCTTTTTAGTTTGGGGTTTTAAAAGCCGTAATTTCAAAGAGAAGAACGGCTGAGTTTAATCCGTCTATTTACCTTCGCGGTAAGCCTTTTCCACTTCTTCAGCGATAATCGCAATGCCTTTTTGCATCATCTCATCGTCTTGAACGTAGTTCATACGCAAGCATTGGTGTGCATGATCCCACTCGTCCTTCTGGCCAATAAAGAAGTATTCACCCGGAACAATCAAGACCCCTCGCGCTTTCAGGCGTTGGTAAAGTTCCATTGTCGTAATTGGCAGTTCATCGAACCATAGCCACAAGAAGATCGCGCCTTCCGGTTTGTGAATACGAAAGCGCTCATCGGTAATCGCTTCTTGGAGCAGTTCAACCGCACGTTGCGACTTCTGCTTATAGAATGGCTTAATCACCTCTGAGCTCAGTTTAAGCAGATCGCCTTTACCAATGATGTGGTTTGCCAACGCTGGACCAACACTGCCTGGAGCTAGGCTGATGATGCCGTTCATATTGGTCAACGCTTGCGTGATTTCCTCACTCGCAATCACAATGCCACAACGCACGCCCGGCAAGCCAAGTTTAGATAGGCTCATGCACAGGATGGTGTTTTCATTCCAGAACGGTTCGACATCTTCAAAAATGATATTCGGGAACGGCAGACCGTAGGCGTTATCGATGATCAGCGGGATGTTGTTCTCACGTGCGAGCTTATCTAATTTACGTACTTCTTCGTCTGTTAGTACGTTACCCGTTGGGTTAGTTGGGCGAGACGCGCAGATTGCCGCAACAGAGTCATCGACGGTGAGCTGCTCAAAGTCGACGTGGTATTTAAACAGACCGTTATCTAACAGCTCGATCTCTGGGTGGTAAGAGACAAAGATATCTTCATCAATACCCGCATCACCATAACCGATGTACTCAGGCGCGATAGGCAGTAGCACCTTCTTGTGTGAACCGTCTGGCTGCTGACCTGCTAGTAAGTTGAACAGGTAGAAGAAGCCACTTTGGCTGCCGTTAGTTAGGCTGATGTTCTTCTCGGAAATATCCCAGCCGTAAGTTTCACGGAATAACTGAGCCAACGCTTTAACGAACGCGTCTTTGCCTTGCGGACCATCATAGTTGGCGAGGGCGGCGACGAGCTCCCCACTGGCGAGCATTTCTTCACTGGCTTGGCGAAAGTAATCGAGCATGGCAGGAATGGCGGCTGGGTTGCCTCCACCGAGCATGATGGCACCTGGTGTGCGCAGACCATCATTCAAATCGTCCATTAACTGCGTGATACCGGAGTACTGATTAAATTTTTCACCAAACTTTGAGAACTGCATTTGTCGTTATACCTAATTCATTGTGATTGCTTTATGTGTCTTAACGCCAGTCTTTGACTAGTCAATAGGATAATCCTTGACCTTACCTTAATGTCTATACGACGCAAAGTGTGAATTAAGCCGAAAAAGAAAAAATCGGACCACAATGATTTTTGTTGTGATTAAGTAAACGTTTTCCTATGCGAAAACTGAATCCAACCTGAATGAAATCTCGCTATCTGTCAGAGCAGTGTCAGGCAGCATGGTCTTGGTTTGCTCAAAAAGCCCTCAATTCTTATTATTCGCCCCGTCATCTTTTTGACGTGTTAGAAAAATTGAGGAGTCAAAATGTTAACTAACCTATTTGTAAAAACACAACTGTTTATCGAATCATTCAAAAACGACGAGCGCGGCGTAACAGCAATTGAATACGCAATCCTAGGCGTGTGTATGTCTGCAATCGTACTCGCGGTATTTAACGATGCGCTATATGACGCATTAGACGGTGCAGTTAAAACGATCTCAAGCAACATCACTGCTGCAAATGAAGTAACTCCAGGCAGTTAATTATATTTCATGCCGTTAAAACTATGGTGGCTGCTTCCCCTTGCCACCATGGCTTTTATAGCCAGTTATCAAGACATCAAATACCGAAAAATACCCAATGGAGTGGCGTTAAGTGTTGCTTTGCTGGGTGTTTTTTTTGTCTTGAGTAAAGGGGAGTACAGTCACGCACTGTCTTCAATGGTGATATTGGTGATAGGTGCTGTGCTGTTTCAACTACGAATCCTCGCAGCGGGGGACAGCAAATTACTGGCTGCATTTGCACTGATGATTGCACCGCAGTTCTTGCCGTTGACGATTTGGTTGATTGTCACTTTGGGCGGAGTGCTTGCTCTGACGCAGTGGCTTGTTAGCCAAATCGGTATTCATCCTGCTGGGATGGAAAGAGGTGTGCCTTATGGTGTGCCCATTTGTCTCGGAAGCCTGTTTGGCATCGCTGCATCTTTATAGGTGAACCATGAATTCAAAAGTCATTCTTGTTTTGGCGGCGATTGCCATTTCGGTCGGGCTTTATGGCGTGACCCAATCACAGCCAACTGCTCCGGTTGTACAAACACAACAGCCGAAGAAAGAAGAGAAAAAATTTAAAATCTGGACGTTAAAGCGTGACCTAAAACGAGGTGAAGCACTGCAACGTCGAGATTTGGTGATTGAATACTTAACCGAGTCACAAGCGGCGCAACAAGGGATTGATAGCGATATTAAGCTCGATTGGAGCAAGCGCCTAATTGCGGTTGAAGCTCTGAATCAAGGTGAATGGGTGACGAAAGAGGTGCTGACTTCTCCGGGAGAAAGCGATTACCTCTCGACCATGGCCAAGCCTGGTTACGCCCCGTTCAATATCACGGTACCGGGTGATGATGTGGTAGGAGGAACGATTGCCGTTGGTGATTTAGTCGATATCTCTGTTATTTCCACCATGGATCAAAACCTCTCGGCAGACAACACCGTGTCGGATATTGAACATCTGACCATGACACCACTGATTGCTCAAGTGCCTGTGCTGTACATGATCTCAAAACAACGCTTAGTCAGTACATTGACTGACCAGAAAACCACTGATGTCACTTTAGTGTTGCAAGTAACTAACCGTCAGTTGGCTAAGTTGTCGGTAGCAAAACGCATTGCAGAAATTACGGTACATAAATCGATTGGTGAGCAGTTTGTGGATGAACTGCATGCGAACTCAAGCGATGTGATTCGTTTTGCTGATGAAAGGCAAACCACGAAAACCCAATCGATCAAAGAATATCGATTCAACTAGGAGGCAAGATGAAAACCATAACTCGATTTAGCATCTATTGCTTAATGCTTGTTTCCACGGCTTTACAGGCTCAGGGCATAACGACGCTTTCGGCTGGTGGCGCAAGAACCCTATCGTTTAAAGCTGAAGTTGATTCGGTGTTTGTTTCTAACCAAAAAGTGGCGGACTACCAAGTTATCGATGCTCACAAGGTGGTGTTACTGGGTAAATCAGAAGGTGAAGCATCGTTCATCGTGTTTGACCGTGATGGTTCAGAGCTTATCAACCAAACCCTGATTGTCAGCAAAAGCTACCGCAATATTGAGCAGCAAATTCAAGTGCAGTATCCATACTCTGATGTTCAAGTTAACGGTATTGGTAGCAATGTTGTATTGAGTGGCATTGCGCCTTCTGACAATGAACGCGACAACATCTACACCTTGGTGGGTGAGTTGTTGGGTAAGTCTTCCAGTAACCATGATTTTGAAATGCCAGAACTCGATAGTTCGACTGACGACCTTCAAGTGGATTTTATGTCTCGCCCTACCTATCAAGGTGTGGTGAACAACATTGAAGTCACCGCGACGAAGCAAGTTAACGTCAAGTTGACCATTGCAGAAGTCTCCCACAGCTTTATTCAAGATTTTGGTATCAAGATGGGCTCTGGCGGTGATGTTGGCATCTTTGTCGATCAGTTAACCAGTTTTAGTGCCGATGACATTGTTTCTGTTATCTCAGCAGTCGGTTCTGACAAGGTAGGCCAAGTGCTGGCTGAACCAAATCTATCGGTAATTTCTGGCGAGCAAGCAAGCTTCTTAGTTGGTGGTGAAATGCCTGTTGTGACGGTGGTCGATGGTGCTAGCGATGTCGATTACAAAGAATTCGGTGTGCGTTTAGATCTGATGGCGAAAGTGCTGCGTGACGACAAAATCAAATTAGCATTGTCACCAGAGGTTAGCTCTTTAGATAACACCTACACCAGTGAAGTGTTTGATTTACCGGCTTTCAAAACTCGTCGTGCACAAACCACCGTTGAATTAGGTGACGGTCAAAGCTTTGTTTTGGGTGGCCTGCTTAATAGTGAAGAGCGCGAATCACTGACACGAATTCCTTTTATTGGTGACATTCCTGTTTTAGGAGCGCTGTTTCGTCACACAGGAACAGAGCGCAACAAAACCGAGCTGATTATTGTGGCAACCGTCAACTTGGTGAAACCAGTGAAAGCCAATCAAATCCAGCTACCAACCATGGAAAAAACCGGTACGTTACGACGCTTTTTTGCACTTGATGGTAGTTATGACAAGGCTCAAGACCAATGGGCTGGTGAGGTTCTTAACGCGGGAGGTTTCCGTCAATGAAAAACTGGATGTTAGCGCTATTTGCGATTACAGCACTATCCGGCTGCGCAGACCATATTGTTGAGCCTCGCGGGACCAGCATTTCACTCAAGCCAACTGAATTTAGCTTTGCGGTACAAAGCCAGAATCAAACTTACGCCATGAATAAGCTCACTCAGTTTGTTCGTAAGTATCCGAATCAAGCGGGCAGTAAATGGCAGATCACCAGCTTCAACGCTCAAGGTAAAAAGTTGGCGCAGCAGTACCGCATCGCACTGTTGCAGCAAGGCGTAGCGGCCGAACAGTTAGTACTCGAACATCGCTCGGAGTTTCATCGCTTTGATGTACAAGTATCGGTGATTCAGCTTCAAGCTCAGCTTGAGGTATGCCACCAAGAGGTTATCGGTGATTACGGTTTGGGCCACCTAGGTTGTTATACCGATGGCAGCCGTTGGCAGTCGATGGTTAATCCGCAGAATGCGCTTTGATATTGAGGAACACTCATCATGTTTGATTTAGTGGATAAGTTGAGTAAGAGCACGCCAAATCACACTCAACAAAAAGAAAATAAGTGTACGTTCTTGTATCAAACCGCTGCGTGCAAAGACTTAGTTCATAAGGCGTTTCGCTTTGAAGGCTTAGTCGAGCCAATTACGGTGAACAACCAAGAAAAAAACTACCCAGAATTGCATACACACTCAAGTGTAGAAGTGGTGATTGTTGAGCTGAATAAAAGCCAAAGCGTGGTTGAAGATGCAAAAAACATTGCCCATCAACTGCCTACACATGTGTCGGTTGTGGTCGTTGGCAGCGAAGATGCGATCTCAACGATTCGTGCATTAAAACAGCTTGGTTTTTATTACCTATTTTGGCCTGCGACCGACAAAGAAATCATGGAGTTTTACCACGGTGTACGTCGTAACCGTCAGCAGCAAAGTGGTGTGGCTTCGAATCGAAAAGCAAAGCAAGTGGCGTTTCTTGGTGTGAAAGGCGGTGTTGGAACGTCTTTGATCGCCAGTGAAGTGGCGCGTTCATTGGGGCGTCATCATAAAACGCCTACCTTGTTGGTTGATCACACCTACACCGGCAGCAATATCGATGTGCTTTTAGGTTTGCAGAAATTCAGTAAACGCAGTGTACGCAAAGGTACTTTGGTATCGAGCATTGATGGTGATTTCGCCACTAGCTTAGTGCAACGTCTGGAACGAAACCTCGCGATTTTAGGTTTGGAGTCGGATGCGTTTACGCGTGCTGAGCTGCATGAATATACCCAAGCGCTCAAAGAGCAAGTGGTTAAGAACCATTCATTTGTGATTGAAGACTATTCACATACCGTCACCACAAATGAAGAGTTCGATCGTGCAGTGGCTGAGATTGATACGTTAGTGGTGGTGTTTGATGCCACGGTGTCGTCGCTACGAGAATTAAACCGCGTAGTGTCTGAGCTAGAAACACGCTATCCAGAGCTGCCGCTTCTTACCGTGATGAATCAATCGCGTCCAGATAATGCGGCTTCAATCAGTATGTCTGACGTTAGTAAATATTTCGGCCGCAAAGCCGACTGCAAAATTGAGTTTGACCACAAAGCGAACCATTACCTACTTCAAGGTCATCAACTGATTGATACTAAATCAGAAATGCAGCAAGGCTTGAGTGATTTAGTCGCACTGCTGGTGGGTGATAAGCCGCAACAAAAACGTTCTTGGGTGCAAGAACTGTTTAGTCGCTAAAAGGAGTAGGGAATGCAACATTCTAAACAAACCTACATCCATCTGCGTGACCAAATTTTTAATGCCTTGGATGCATCTGCACTAGAAAGCTTATCGAAAAGTGACCTAGAGCGTCAGTTGAGTAACGCGGTCGATATGTTGGTCAGTCGCGACCAGCTATCAGTTTCTTCTCTGGCGAGAAGTGAATACGTCGTCAGTATGATTCACGAGTTAGTAGGTTTGGGACCGCTTCAGGTCCTGATGGATGACGACACCATCACCGACATCATGATCAATGGCCACCAGCAAGTGTATGTCGAGCGCTTTGGTTTAGTACAACAAGCGGATGTGCACTTTCTCGATGAAAAGCAACTCGCAGATATCGCGAAACGTATTGCCAGTCGTGTCGGTCGTCGTGTTGATGAATCGTCACCTACGTGTGATGCGCGCTTAGAAGATGGCAGCCGCGTAAATATCGTCCTGCCGCCAATTGCCATTGATGGCACTGCAATATCGATTCGTAAGTTTCGGCAGGAAAGCATTGGCTTTGCTGACTTAGTTGAATTTGGCGCATTGAGCCCTGAAATGGCGAAGTTGCTGCAATTGGCTGCGCGTTGTCGCCTGAACATTCTTGTCGCCGGTGGTACAGGATCGGGCAAAACAACGTTGTTGAATGCATTGTCTCAATACATCTCGCAAGGTGAACGAGTAGTGACGATTGAGGACACTGCTGAGCTGCGATTGCTTCAACCTCATGTGGTTCGTATGGAAACTCGAACAGCAGGCATCGAAGGCTCTGGTGAAGTGAATTCACGCGATCTAATGATTAACTCGCTGCGTATGCGTCCAGATCGCATCATTGTTGGTGAGTGCCGTGGTGCTGAAGCGTTTGAAATGTTGCAAGCGATGAACACAGGCCACGATGGTTCGATGTCGACGCTGCATGCTAACAGCCCACGTGACGCCCTTGCCCGAGTGGAATCCATGGTCATGATGGCAACCAATAACCTGCCACTAGAGGCGATACGCCGCTCTTTGGTAAGTGCAGTGGACCTCATTATACAGGTCAATCGCCTTCACGATGGTTCTCGCAAAGTGATGAGTATTACGGAAGTGATTGGTATGGAAGGGCAAAACGTTGTGCTTGAAGAATTGTTTTGCTTCCAATCTGATCCGCATCATTACGAAGGCAAAATTACCGGCCGTTATGAAACGACGGGTGTCATGAGCCGCTCAGTTTTGTTTGAAAAAGCACGTTTCTACGGAGTGGACAAAGATCTCGCTGACACCATCAGTGCGATTGAAGCAGTGGGGTAAGGCATGTATTGGTTCATTTTAATCGGTGGCATTGCTTTGGTCGCTGTCGCCTTGTTGAGTGAAAAGAACAAGCATCTTGATAGTTATCTCATCCAGTATCAAAAACGCGACCGTGTTGAGACAAGGCTTACTCGCCAAGCGGTGAACGTTGCTAGTTTGTCAGACAGAAGCTTACGCCAAGGTTTGAAAACACGCTGGGATAACCTAAAGCGCCAATTGGGCCGCTTTGCTCTGCTTAAAATCATGCTCTATACCATGTTGGTCATTGTGCTGGCTTTAGTAGTGAATAGCACATTCACTCGCTTTGCGGTTTATGAGTTATTGCCCTTTGCGGTGCTATTTGGCTGGTGGTTTGGTTATCAATGGCTACAGAAGCGTGAGCAAAAGCAGTTTGATGAAACCTTTCCGGATGCATTGAATATGCTGGCAAGCGCCATCAGTGCAGGAGAGAGCATTGGCCGCGGCATCATGTACGTGGGTGACAATCTCGAGGGTGAAGTCGGACGTGAGTTCAAGTTAATGGGTGAGCGTCTAAAAATGGGCGAGTCAATTGATGAGGTGTTTCGTAAATCTTGTCTGCGTTTTCCAAACCCGAACTTCCATTTCTTCGTGATTACACTGCGAGCTAATATGCAGCGCGGTGGTCAGTTGAAAGAAATCATGACGCGTTTGAATCGCCAGATGTTTGAAGCTCGAGCTGTCGAGCGAAAGAAATTTGCCCTGACGTCTGAAGCGCGAATTTCAGCAAAAATCGTTTCGGCGACGCCATTTTTCTTTCTGTTTATCTTGCAGTTTTTAAGTCCAGAGAACTTTGAGTTCGTGATGTTCAACCCAGAAGGTCGTCCGCTGCTTTATTACTTAGTGATCAGCGAAGCGATTGGTATGGCGATCATTTGGGCACTAATGAAGAGAGTGAAGTAATGATGACTCAAACGATGTTTTGGCTGTTTTTCTCTCTCGTTGGTGTCAGTTTCGGCGTACTCCTGCTTATTTACTGGATGCTTAACCACTTCGGCTATCAACGCCGAGTGGCAAGAATCGTGCGCCAACACAAAGGTGATCAGCAAGAAGCATCAAGACTAGAGTCGATCCTATCCCCGTTATCGAACTTAGTAGAGAAGCGAGATGCGAGTTTGTCACAGCGTTTACACCTCGCTGGGATTGATAACCCCAATGCTGCCACTTGGTTTGCGCCATTAAAGTATGCGGCTTTGCTGCTTGGGGAGTTGTTGATTGCCGTGTTGGTCTTCACGTTAGATATCGCAACCAACTATTGGGTTGCTCTTGCTGCTGCTTGGGCGATGGCAGTGATTCTATTGCCTGATATGTGGCTTGAAGTTCGTAAGACCAATCGCCAACGACGTATCAGCCGCAGCTTACCCTATTTAATCGATCTTATGGCGATATGTGTTCAGACCGGCATGTCGATTGAAGCGTCGTTGAAATACTTGGCGATAGAGATTCAAAGTTTTAACCCTGAGTTGGGCAAGTTATTGGATAACACCAACCAGCGTGCCCGCATTGTGGGTATGGAGCGTGCGTTACAAGAGCTGTATCAGCAAGTGCCATCGTCTGAGATGCGCAGTTTTATGCTGACACTAACCCAGAGCATGCAGCACGGCTCATCCATCTACACCATGTTGACGACATTGTCCGGAGATATCCGTGAAGTGCAGATGTTGGAGCTTGAAGAGCAAATAGGGAAGTTGGCGGCCAAGATGTCGATCCCATTGATTGTCTTTATCTTGATTCCACTTGTTTTTGTAATCACCGCTCCGGGGGTGATGAGGATGATGTCCCATGTTTAAAAAAATCCTGATTTGTTTGTTACCAGCAATGCTCGCAGCGTGCAGTTCTACCCAGCAAGCGTGGCAACAACAAGATTCGAAAGAAGCCATTTACCAGAAAACCAACAATCACACTCAATTAGTGACCTTGTACAAACAGCAGCTTCAACAAAGCGATGATGCGCAGGTGCGTGAGAAGCTGGCGCAAAGCTATCTCGCACTTGGTGATGCCGAATCAGCGTTGTTTTATATCAAGCCATTAACCAATAAATCAGCAACGAGTGTCGATACCTTGTTAATCCAGGCACAAGCCTATGGTGAATTGGCGCAATACCCTGCTGCGATTAGCAGTGCAAAAGCGGCACTCGCGCTTGAAGAGACCAATGCGGAAGCTGAAAACTTGCTTGGTACTTACTACGGCTATAACTACCAATATGACTTGGCTCGCCGTTATTTCGAACGTTCACGCGAACACTTCTTTGATGGAGTAACGGTCAACAATAATCTTGCGGTCCTTGATATTGCAGAGGGGCAATACAAACAGGCGATTCAGCGTCTCCTGCCTCTTTACAAAAACGGTCAAGCGGATGAGCAAGTGATGGCCAACCTGACGTTGAGTATGGCCAAAGAAGGTCAGTATGAGTTCGTTAAACAAGTATTGAGTGAGAAGTACAGTAACCACCAGATCGACAATATTTATCGTGCTTTGCGCGGTTATGACCCGTTGAAAGCGAAACAGAAAAAGCGAGCTCTAACAGAGGTTACCCGTGAAAGCTAAGCAACGTGGTGTTGCCAGTATTGAGTTTGCCATTGGGTTCTTCGCTTTCTGGCTGATGTGCATGGCGTGGGTTGAAATGAGCTATATGTCTTACATTTCAGCCATCAACGATCTGACCATTTCAGAGATCTCACGCACCGCTAAAAAACGTAATGACGACTACATGCAAACAGTGCAAGCCGTGCTGAATCGAGAGGGCAGTATTTGGAATACCGCGGTGGATGTGGAGCGTTTTCGCGTTTCCATCCAATACCTCGATAACATCGAATCTCTCACTGCTTATACCGAGCAATGCAAGTTAGCACCGGAACAAGCCAGCAGAGAATGCGGTGATGCAGAGAATGCGGCCTTGGCTGTATATCACATCGATTACAACTTTCAACCAATCTTCAGTTACTTTCTGGGCTTACAAAGCACGATGAGCCGAGAAATGGTGGTGGTACAAGAATATGAACGCTCCCAATTTGCAATTTAATTACTGTCGAGGGCAGAGCAAGCAACGTGGCACTTTCAGTATTGAGTTTGCCATTGTTGGTATCTTCTTCAGCTTACTGTTGGCATTTAGTGGTGATGTGATTATTAAGCTATCAGTGAAAGGTAAGTTGGATCGATTAACTTATTCGTTAGTGAATGTGGTGAAAGAGCGTACCCAGCTTTATGGTGCGGATTATGAGCTTTCAAAAGAAGAAGCTGACGATGTCGATACCATCATTCGCCATTCATTGGAGCGTACGTTCGGGAACTTTCAAACCAGTCAGTATGGCTTACAAGTTGAAGAGTTAAGCTTCGCCGCTGTGGATAAACCCAACCCAGTGATTATTGAAAAACGTGGCGCGATAGATTGCCAAGTTGGGGAAGGCATCAGTTCATTGAGTTCATTGTCTGTGGTGAGTAACCGAGGTCGTCAAATGCCGCTGTATCATGTTTCTGTTTGCTATGAAACCGACAATTGGATTGGCAGTTTGTTGGGTGTTGAGTTCACTCGAGTTGAATCTGATGCTGTCGTGATAGGGAGGTAACATGCCACATAGTATTCAAAGATACTCTAGTTTGAAAAAACAAAGCGGTCATGTCGGCATGTTATTCGCCATGATCATTCCCATCCTTTTTGGTGTCTTCATGCTGGGCTCAGACGGAGCGAGGGCATTACAGACTAAAGCCCGTTTAGAAGAGGCGGCAGAAGCAGCGGTGCTGGCGGTTTCTGCAGAAGATTCAGAAAATCACACGTTGGCGCAGAACTACATTGAGCACTATGTGTATGACGTTGAAGGTATTGAGAACCTAAACGTGCAGCGTTTGTCTTGTGATGAGATGCCGGATTGCCAAGCTGGGTTATCAAAGGGGCAAGCGCGTTATTTTGAGTATCGTGTTGCGGGGCGAACTCGTCACGAATCTTGGTTTCCTGGGCAGGGTGTGATTGTTGGTTTTGGTGAAACATTCGATGTTACTGGAAGCTCGAAAGCACGACGTTATCAAGGTCAGCCTGTCGATATTACCTTTATCGTCGATTTTTCTGGCTCGATGAATGAAACCTGGAGTGGTGGTAAGAAAACCAAAATCGAAGATCTGAAAGACATCATCGAAAAAGTAACCGATGAATTAGAGCAATACAATGTCTTAAACGTTGAGCATCCACATCGAGTTGCTATCACGGGATTCAACCGCCGCACTATCAATACAGGCAATAACAATAAGCTGATTATTCGCGATCAACGCATCACTAAGTATGACGCAGATGGTTGGGACAAAGACGATACGTTTTACCCGCAAAAGACCATTAACAACCAATTTGTGGTTAAGGGAGCAGCGAAGCGTATCCCAAATGAAGATGATTTAGCGGAGTTCTATGACATTTTCTATACCACGGACTTTAATAGCTTTACTCGTCAGGTGAATAGCTTTAAAGCCTCCGGTGGTACGGCCTCGCTGCAAGGCATTATTCGAGCAGGACAAATCGTCACTCAACTAGCAAAGAACCCCAAGCAGTTGATCATTATTTTGTCCGATGGTGAAGATTTTAATCACTATGCAGGGCAAACCGAAGAACTCGTGGATCGCGGTATGTGTACCAACATCCTCAATATGATTAATGGCGGCAAAGTGACGGCAGATAATACTAGTGACTCCATCAATGTTGTGAATGGCGTTAGTCAAGGAATGAAGACGCCAGATGGCGAGCAAATGACGGCCAGTATGTCGGTTATTGGTTTTGATTATGAGCTGGATGCCAATGTTGGCTTACGTAATTGTGTCGGGGTGGATAACGTCTACAAAGCAGAAAATACCGACGACATATTGAATCAAATCTTATCGCTGATTACCGAAGAAGTCGGTCACCTAACCTTGTAGAGAGCAATACAATGAACAAGTTAATTCTGGCATTAGCCGTGAGCTTATCTGTGCCATCATTTGCACAAGATAACACTAATCAAGCGCTGTATTACTATTGCCAGCAAGGGCAGAATCAGTATCAAGAATCGGTGTCTTTTGGGCATCAAACGGAAGTGAGATACCATCAAGGCCCCTTTATGCAAATTACCGTTAATGGTGAACAGAGTGCTCTTGAACCCATGTTACTGTCTCAGCTGGAACAGGCTGGTATTGATAAATCCTGTGCGACTTATTTATTGAGTCGAGCACAACTAACAGAGAATAAGCAGGGCGAGTTTGCTGCCCGAGTGCTGTTTGAGTTTGATAAAGCGAGTTTAAATGCTCAATCGAAGTTCATTCTCACTGAGTTGAATCAGCAACTGAAACAACGACCTCAATCTTCATTGTTGGTGGTTGGCAATACGGATGCGAAGGGGAGTAATGGGTACAACCTAACGCTTGGCTTAAAGCGTGCGAACGCTGTGGGTCAATATCTTGAAGGGTATGATGAAGTGGTGTCCACTTCACGCTCTGATGGCGAAACGCACCCAGTGAGCAGTAATGCAAATACTCACGGGCGCGAGTTAAATCGCCGTGTTGATATTAGCTTGCCAACGCAAGGCTAACGGTAAGGTAATAGTATCTTTAAGCTTGCACCCATGGATGGGTCAATTGGTGTCTCAAACCAAATAGCACCTTTGTAGCTGTGTACAATCTCATCACACAACGCCAAACCTAATCCTGTTCCTGGGTTTTGCTCATCAGCACGCACACCGCGTTTAAATAAAGTGTCGCTTATCGACTCATCCACTGCAGGGCCGTCGTTGTTAAAGGTAATGATAATGCCTTCTTCGGTATTGTTGATGAACACATCGATACGCTTTTTGGCATAGCGGTACGCGTTCTCCAATACGTTACCAAACACTTCCATCACATCCGCTTTACTCATCGGCAGAGTCTGATCATTATTGATAAACTGTTCGACGCGAATACCTTTATCTATATGGACTTTATCAAACATCAGCAGCAGGCTATTGAGGATAGGTTTGATTGGAGTGGTATTTTCTACAATCCCTTTCACACCCAATGATGCACGCTTGAGTTGGCCTTGAATCACATCATCCATTTCCAATAGCTGTTGGTTGATATCGTGAATTTTGCCTTCTTCAATATCATCTAACAATGCTTGGGATACTGCGACTCGTGTTTTCAAGCTATGTGCGAGGTCGTTTAATGCGCGGCGATAGCGCTGCTCGTTCTCTTGTTGCTGGAACATAAGTTCATTAAGCGCTCTAGTAATACTTTGCAGATCTTCTGGGTACTGATCGTTTAATCTCGTTCGTTTACCAGCTTTAATCTCTGATAGTTCAGTTTTCAGTGTATTCAATGGTTTGAAACCAACGGTAAATAGTAAATACACAATAATTAATGTTATCAGAGTCCCTAAAAGGGCAAACTTTATGATTCTCCACTTAAGTTGCTCAATGGGCTTAATGCTCTGATCCATTTTTTTTATGGAAATTAAGCGCCCACCAGGGATTTTGTCTTGTTCAGATAAGCCAATAGTGTGAAGTAGTACATGTGAACCTGAGTTAAGCGCTATCATTTTTATTGAGCCAATTTTCAGTGAAAGCGCATCGCTACGACATAGGTCGTTGAGTTTTACTCCATCGAGTTCAGATAAGGAATGAAAAGCGCTTGGAGAAATAGAGCGCCAGAGCTCATTATTTTTCTTGTCGCAGATCACCATGGAGAATTTATCGGAGCTATTTGCGTAGCTGTCTTGCCATTGTTCGAATGGAGGGAGAAGGTTTGAGCTCCATATTTCAGCAAGGAATGAAGGTAAATCATTAGTTAGTTCAACCGCATACTGAATCAGTATGCGGTTTTTTTGGTATTGATAACCCATTAGCCCAAGTAGTGAGCCTACCGCTACCGTCAAAACAATTGATGCTATGACAACTTGTCTGCGAAATCTTGTTGTTAACATTAAGCGCCTCTACCTAGCCTCTAGCTCAAAGCGATAACCCTGGCCACGGATGGTACTAATGATTTTGTCATCAGTATGTACAGCAAGTTTTTTACGCAGACGCGAGATGATCACTTCGATATTGTTCAGTTGTACGCTTTCTCCGGCATCGTAGAGTGAGTCAGCAATCTGCTCTTTGGATATGACTTTTTGGCGGTGACGGATTAGATACTCAAAGATTTGATATTCCAACGCGGTGAGATCCAGTACGTTGTCTGCATAGCTTATGCTTTTCGCCTGAGTATCTAACGTTACCTCACCTGCATTTATGGTGTTGGTGGAGAAGCCTTGATAACGACGGACAAGTGCTTCTAAGCGAGCCATTAATTCTTCAAACTGAAATGGTTTGGTGAGGTAGTCATCAGCACCAGAGTTCAGCCCCTCCACTTTATCTTGCCAATCTCCACGAGCGGTCAATATTAAGATCGGTACATTAATCTCTTTGCGGCGGATCTGTTTTATTAACGTAATCCCATCAAAGTCTGGCAAGCCAAGGTCAATGATCATGGCATCTGCATTGGGGTGTTTTTGAATGGTTTGCAAGCAAGCGGATGCGGTTTTATCGGCATATACCGTATTGCCACGATCTTTGAGCTGCGAAGCTAAATGGTGATTGAGAATTTCGTTGTCTTCGACCAGTACGACTAACATGAACAACCTAATCAATGGATTTCATAATTGGATTAACCTTAGCATTCAACAAAAAAAAGGGAAGCGATGCCTCCCTTTAAACCTTGTTAATTCACCACATTCTTGTTGCTGAGCAAGTTACTCACCGGTGTAAACAATCAGCACCTTGTCGTCTTGGTATTGGCGCTCGAATGCGTAGTAACCTTCTTGGTTGCGAGTGATGTGCTTACCTTGAGCAACCGCTGGGTGGCGTTTACGGAATTCGCCCAACTTTTGCCAATGTTGCAGTAGATCTTCACGTTCGCCATGAATCTTATCCCATGGCATATCTGAGCGTGTGCCTTGGTGAGCATCTGAACCAGTAATGCCAAAATCACGGGCGATCTCATCACCGTAATAGATCTGTACTGCTCCGGGAGCAAGCATCAGTGCATTCGCGGCACGTGCTTGGTCATCAAAGCTTCGGCTGCGTGCTGACCAAAACAGCTGTGTATCGTGTGAAGACAAGTAGCTCAACACGTTGAACTCAGGATCGGTATTGATGCGTTCTGCATAGCGGCGGTAATCACCATCAAGTTGAGCGAAACACTTCAGCGCTTTTGGTGCCATGTCAGATTGGAACTCGAAGTTGATGATGGAATCAAAGCCGTTATCGAAATATGGGCTCTTCACTACGCTGTGTGCCCACACTTCACCCGTCATCCAGAAAGGTAGGTCATCCAAGGCTTTGTCCGGGTTGTTTTGCTTCCATTGAGCAAGCGCTTGGGTGGTGCTGGCTTTCAACTCTGCCCACGCTTCCATTTCAACGTGTTTGGCAGTGTCAACGCGGAAGCCATCAATGCCATAGTCGCGCACCCAATCGGATAACCAGGTAATCAGATGCTCACGCGGAGTTTGCAGCTCATCTTGCGCATTGGTGTCTTTATTGCGGAAGAAGTTTGGTAATCCGGTTTTCTGAGTCGATTCGGTTTTGAGATCCGGTAGGTAGTTCAAAGACATGGTGATGTCGTTGTAGCCCGGAGCATCGTAGTCACCAATGTCGGTGCGGATCCAATCTTTGCCCCACCATTTATCCCACGCTTTGCTATCACCGTATTTGATGTAATCGTTGAAGCTGTGCCAGCTTTGTCCTGATTTTGGCTGCCAGTCGGTCCATTTTTCACCAAGGACTTCTTTAGCTTCTTGGTCATCTAGGTAAAGCTGACCAAAGCCGAATTCCTGCATGTCTGCTAATGTCGCATAACCTGTGTGGTTCATGACTACATCCCAAATCACGCGGATGCCTTTCTTATGGGCGGTATCGACGAAGGTTCTGAGTTCATCTTCGGTCCCCATGTTGGCATCAAGCTTGGTCCAATCTTGATGGTAGTAGCCGTGGTAGCCGTAGTGCTTAAAGTCGCCTTTATCGCCGCCGCCAACCCAGCCGTGGATTTGTTCCAGTGGTGAGGTTATCCAGATAGCATTGACACCAAGTGATTCGATGTGATCGAGTTTTTTCGTCAGACCCGCTAAGTCACCACCGTGGAAGGTGCCAATCTCATATTTTCCGTCTTTGCTGCGACCGTAGCTGTTGTCATTATCTGGGTTGCCATTGTAGAAGCGGTCGGTCATGACGAAGTACACCGTCGCGTTATCCCAGCTGAACGGTTTGTCGGCTTGCTGTTCAACTTCTTCTAGCAGCAATAGACCTTGGCTCATAGGACCCGGCTGCATGGTGACGCTGCCATTGGTGACTGTGGCTTCTTGTCCGGTTAAGGCATCGTGAACGACAGTGCCATCATTAAAGGTTTGAGCAACATTGATGGTTTTTGGCGTGTCAGTTGCGACAGGGCAAGAGTAGGTGATGTCTTGACTCTGCTTTGGTTTGATTTTGACCGTTAGCTCGTTGGTGGTTGGATTGAGCGTAAATTGATAGGTATTGGCTTTGAAGATGCGCAGCGGCATTTGTGCATCAGTGACGCAGTTATCCATTTTTAATGGACGATTGAACTTGATGCGATTTTCTTCTGCTAGAGCAAAGCTACTGCCACAGCTTTGCTTGCTGTCAGCAATGGTAAAGGTATAACTGCCTTTTTCGAGTTTTTGCTCGGCGACAAGTAAGCCTTGTGAGTTTTCCTCAAAAACAGCGGTATCATCACCAACGCTTAATACGATGGCATTTTCTGGAATCTGGCTGCAGGCGCTCAGTAGACCGATAGAGAGTGCGAGAATTGTTTTTTTCATTGTGTCCTTCCCCCGAATAAACAGTCCAGTTATAGCAAAACTGTGCCTCTACAATCCGAGCTCTACACCAACAAGTTAGACGCGTCTCACCCTACAAATTTTAGTCTTGTTCACAAAATGAATAATAAGCTTCACCTTCATCGGTTTGAAGGCAACAAAAAAGGGAAGCACCTGCTTCCCTTTTACTTATTTCTTAATCACTTCTAAGAGTAATGAATTACTTTTGAAGCAAAGAAATGTCTGCGATCTGAAGGAACAGGTTACGCAGGTTGTTCAATAGTGTCAGACGGTTCTTCTTAAGTGCTTCGTCGTCTGCCATTACCATTACGTTATCAAAGAACGCGTCAACTGGTTCACGTAGGTCAGCTAGCTTGCTTAGGGCTTCTTGGTAGTTACCTGTAGCAAATGCTGGCTCTAGCGCTTCTGTCATTACTTCAACGCTTTCTGCTAGTGCTTTCTCTGCGTCTTCTTGTAGAAGTGCTAGGTCGATGTCTGCTGCTAGTTCGCCGTCGAATTTCGCTAGGATGTTACCTACACGCTTGTTCGCTGCTGCTAGAGACTCTGCCGCTTCTAGTTCACGGAAGTGAGAAACCGCTTTAACACGTTGGTCGAAGTCTGCTGGTTTCGTCGGGCGACGCGCTAGAACTGCTTGAATGATGTCTACGCTGAAGCCTTCGTCTTGGTACCAAGCACGGAAACGACCAAGCATGAATTCGATAACGTCTTGTTCAACGTTGTTGTTGGTTAGACGGTCGCCAAACAGTGACTTCGCTTTCGCTACTAGGTCAACAAGATCTAGGTTGTAGCCGTATTCAACGATGATACGTAGTACACCTAAAGATGCGCGGCGTAGTGCGAATGGATCAGAACCTTTAGGTGCTTGACCAATACCGAAGATACCTACGATAGTGTCTAGCTTGTCTGCCATTGCAACTGCAGTTGAAACACCGTTTGATGGCAGTTCATCACCTGCGAAACGAGGCATGTATTGCTCGTTCAGTGCCACTGCAACTTCTTCTGCTTCACCGTCGTGGCGAGCATAGTGCATACCCATAACACCTTGAGTATCCGTGAATTCGAATACCATTGAGGTCATTAGGTCACATTTTGCTAGTAGACCAGCACGCTTTGATTTCTCAACGTCAGCACCGATTTGCTCAGCAATGTAGCCAGCAAGTTCAGTGATGCGGTCTGTTTTGTCTTTGATCGTACCCAGTTGCTTTTGGAAGATCGCTTGCTCTAGTTCAGGCAGACGGTCGATAAGCGGACGCTTACGGTCTGTGTTGAAGAAGAACTCAGCGTCAGCAAGACGAGGGCGAACTACTTTCTCGTTACCTTCGATTACGTAACGAGGCTCTTTTGATTCGATGTTCGATACGAAGATGAAGTTAGGTAGTAGCTTCTTGTTTTCATCGTAAACAGGGAAGTATTTTTGGTCACCTTTCATGGTGTAAACCAACGCTTCAGAAGGCACTTTTAGGAACTCTTCTTCGAACTTCGCTGTTAGTACTACTGGCCATTCAACCAGAGACGTTACTTCTTCTACTAGGTCATCTTCTAGATCAGCGATACCGCCAACCGCTGCTGCCGCTTTTTGTGCGTCAGCTAGGATGATTGCTTTACGCGCTTCGTAATCTGCCATTACTTTACCGCGCTCTTCTAGGATCGCAGGGTATTGCTCAGCAGAATCGATAGTGAACTCTTGCTCACCCATGAAGCGGTGACCACGGATAGTGCGGTCAGAAGCGACACCAAGGATCTCGCCTTCGATTAGGTCGCTGCCCATTAGCATGGTTAGCGTCTTCACTGGACGGATAAATTGAGTCGTTTTGTTACCCCAGCGCATTGGTTTTGCGATAGGTAGGTTTGCTAGTGCTTTCGCTGCAAGTTCAACTACGATCTCAGACGTTGGCTGACCTTTCACTTCTTGTTTGAACAGTAGCCATTCACCTTTGTCTGTAACCATGCGATCCGCTTGGTCAACCGTGATACCACAGCCGCGTGCCCAGCCTTGAGCTGCTTTTGTTGGGTTGCCTTCCGCGTCAAACGCTGCAGAAACCGCAGGACCACGTTTTTCAACAACTTTGTCAGACTGGCTGTCTGCTAGTGCTGCTACTTTAAGTGCAAGACGACGAGGAGCCGCGAACCATTTCACGCCTTCGTGAGCAAGCTCTGCGCCGTTTAGTTCTGCTTCTAAGTTTGCTGCGAATGCTTCAGCTAGAGTGCGAAGTTGCGTTGGTGGTAGCTCTTCTGTACCTAGCTCGATTAGAAATTCTTTTGCCATGTTACTCTACCCCTTACGCTTGTTCTTTCTTACACATTGGGAAGCCAAGAGCTTCACGCGATGCGTAGTATGCTTCTGCAACTGCTTTAGTCAGGTTGCGGATGCGTAGGATGTAACGTTGGCGTTCAGTTACTGAGATCGCTTTACGTGCGTCTAGTAGGTTGAATGCGTGACCCGCTTTTAGAATGCGTTCGTAAGCAGGTAATGGCAGTGGCTTTTCAAGCTCAAGCAGCTCTTTACACTCTTTCTCACACTGTTCGAAGAAACCAAATAGGAATTCAACGTCTGCGTGCTCGAAGTTGTAAGTTGATTGCTCTACTTCGTTTTGGTGGAAGATATCACCGTAAGTCACGGCACTACCGTCCGGTGCGATGTTCCAAACTAGATCGTAAACAGAGTCTACTTCTTGGATGTACATTGCTAGACGTTCGATACCGTAAGTGATCTCACCAGTTACTGGCTTACACTCAAGGCCGCCAACTTGCTGGAAGTAAGTAAACTGAGTTACTTCCATGCCGTTTAGCCAAACTTCCCAGCCTAGACCCCAAGCGCCTAGTGTTGGGTTTTCCCAGTTGTCTTCTACGAAACGGATGTCGTGAACAAGTGGGTCGACACCAAGAACCTCTAGAGAACCTAGGTACAACTCTTGGATATTGTCTGGCGATGGTTTTAGCGCTACTTGGAATTGGTAGTAGTGCTGAAGACGGTTAGGGTTTTCACCATAACGGCCATCAGTAGGACGACGTGAAGGTTGTACGTAAGCTGTAGACATTGGCTCTGGGCCAAGTGCTCGTAGACAGGTCATTGGGTGAGAGGTACCCGCACCAACTTCCATATCTAGTGGTTGAACAATGGTACAACCATTCTGAGCCCAATAATCCTGCAGCGCGAGGATCATTCCCTGGAAGGTTTTGATATCGTATTTTTGCATAAGTCAGGTTCGCGCGATTCTCTTATTACTCGTGAATTCGTCTCTTTTGTTGGGTTTTCTTGCCTCAACAATGGCGATTCAAAGTAATTACGGTTGAATAAATTAACAATCAAGTATACCCAGATATTGAGCATGGGAGTAGAGCTAATCTTGATTAATTCGTGGGCAATTTTCTCCTTTAATAGATTTTTACCGCGTTATCTGCTGAATTTTTCCTAAAAGGGAGTTTTCGCTGTCTTTCACTCTTGAAGTGATGGGGAAACATGGCTAGAATTGCGCCTGTCTTTGGGGAGTAGCTTACCCGATGAAATGTCTGTTTCATCTGGTTCGTTCGTCAACATAATTGGTGCAAAATCACCATGGCGCTCGAGACTCATCAACCCGATGAGTTTAGCAAGACCTTAGACAAATCATCACTAACCGGGGTGGGGCGTGAGATTTGTCTTAGGTTAAATATAATAATCCCGCCCCAATGAGCATGTCGTGAGCGTTTTAGCTATTTCAATTACTACTGTAGCGTTAGCAGAAATTGGCGATAAGACCCAATTGCTATCTCTATTACTTGCCAGTCGTTACCGAAAACCGATCCCTATTATTGCAGCAATCTTCTTGGCAACCATTGCCAACCACGCTTTGGCTGCATGGTTGGGTGTGGTGGTGGCCGATTATCTTTCGCCTGGGGTTCTCAAATGGGTGCTGGTGGTCAGTTTTGTCGCCATGGCGGCTTGGGTGTTGATCCCAGATAAATTGGATGATGATGAGCAGATATCCAATCGCGGTCCTTTTATTGCCAGCTTTATTGCTTTCTTTGTTGCTGAGATTGGCGATAAAACTCAGATTGCCACTTCTATTTTAGGCGCGCAGTACGCCGATGCATTGAGCTGGGTAATTCTGGGTACGACGATCGGTATGTTATTGGCCAATGTGCCTGTTGTTTTGATTGGTAAATTATCCGCCGACAAGATGCCTCTTGGAGCCATTCGTAAAGTAACTGCATTCCTATTTGTTGCTTTGGCTATTGGTGCCGCGTTATTCTGATTTCTTGTCCGTAAATGGTGTGAATTATCAATAACTAGTCGAGTAATGCACAAGTTCAAACTCTGGCTCAAAATCATTCAGGACCGTGACGGATGACATATTAGTGTCATACTTGTCATGGTAATTTAATGGTGTGAATGATAGCGAGAGGGCAAGTTTATGCTTACACGTTACATGGGTATGACCCCAAAGAGTCAGAGTTATTTATTCACCTTTGGTTTAGCGCTGTGCTTGTTAGCTATGGTGCTGACTGATATGTGGTTGCCAATTGTGGCAGGGTCCTTCATTCTCACTGGTTTGACGGTGGAAGCGTGGATTCGGGTAGCTCACATTATTCCTATGCATGAAGAAATGCGTGCGATGAAGCAACAATTGAATAAGCTACAATCAGAAGTTCGCACTTTAGAATACGATGAATAAAACAAACGGCAGCCTTTTGGCTGCCGTTTTTGATCTTGCTGAGATTATTCCAAACCTTTCTTAATCAGGTACTGGTATGGAAGCTGTTCCGTTTGTGCCGCTATCAACTGGTGATCCATGAATCGGCAGAAGCTCGGGATATCTCGAGTTGTTGATGGGTCGTCTGCTTTCACTAGCAATACTTCACCATCTTGCATGTTTCGAATTGTCTTCCTGACCATCATCACTGGCTCTGGGCAGCGTAATCCTTCCGCCTCTAAGGTTTTTGTCGCCAGTTCAGGATTAAAACTCATAATGTGATTCTCGTAACTAACTGAGCGGTGAATTTTACTTTCGTTGAAAAAATATTCAATAACCACTTGGCAAACCGAATTTTTTGATTTACTTTAAATTAACAATTCGGTAACAACTGGCAAGGGGAGACGATGTTAACAGCGTTAGACAGACTGACCATCTATTCGGTTTTATGCTTCATCTCGTTTTGTGCATTAGTGCTTAGAACGCCAGCTGAAACCTCATTGATGCCTCTTGCAGGCATGAGTGCAACGATTATCGGGATTTGGATTGAGATGCACAAATGGTCAGGTGCATCAGAGCAAGAAAATTAGCACTTCTTGCTGTAATCGAAACCTATTGATATATACGCTCACCAAGTTTAACGACACTTCATTCCGACACTATCCCCATTTTTCTTGGGCTTCCCCGCTGAAAGGCGGGATTTTTTTTGCCTGAAGAGTACAATTTACCTAAATCCCCTACATGTTAAGTGGCAAATCGTGGAATTAGAAGACATCTATCGTCGAGATCTGAATTTATTGGTCGCATTACGTGTGTTGATCGAAGAAAGCAGTGTTAGCAAGGCAGCAACGCGTCTCAATTTAAGCCAATCAGCTATGAGCCGCGTACTCGGTCGATTGCGTGATTTGCTTGACGATCCGTTATTTACACGGCAAGGCCAGCACTTAATACCGACGCAAAAGGCGTTGGAAATCGATCGCTCTTTGGGAGAGCCTTTGGAATCACTGCGCCAATTACTGTCTCCACGAGAATTTGACCCGCGTAGCTGTGATCAAACTTTTAATATTGCCACGACGGATTATGCGATGCAGACCATTCTGCCTTTCGCATTACCACGTATCTATCAAGAAGCGCCGAATGTTTCATTTAACTTTTTGCCGATGCAGCACGACCGTTTGTCTGATCAGTTAACTTATGAAGGCGCGGACTTAGCGATTTGTCGTCCAACTGGCCCAGTAGAGCCTTTGCGAAGTGAAGTACTTGGTCGAGTGGGTGTGTTATGTATGCTTTCTAAGCAACACCCTTTGGCGAATGAAGAGATGAGCTTAGACGATTACTTAAGTTACCCGCATGCAATGATTGCTATCAGTGATGGGGTAAAGGCGCTGATTGAACAAGCCTTGATGGAAAAGCCAAAACGTAAAATGGTGCTTCGTGCCTACCATTTAGAGGCCGCACTGGCGATCATTGATACTTTACCCATTATTATTACGGTTCCTGCCGATTTAGCGTACTTGGTTGCTGATCGCTATGACTTAGTAGTGAAGCCATTACCATTCCAATTCACGCCGTTTGAATATTCGATGATTTGGCACGCACGTTGCGAACACTCTCCCGCTCAAGAATGGTTGCGTGCAGTGGTTCGTGAAGAATGTAGTCGTCTTATTGCTAAGCGAATTGAAGATATGGGATTGGACTAATTTTTCCGATAATCGAAATAGCAAAAAGCCGGGCAATGACCGGCTTCATTTATTCTATCGAAGGGTTAACGCTTATAGCTTGATAACCACGCGACCAGTTACTTGACCGTTTGTGATGTCTTCAGCGTATTTTGGTGCTTCAGCTAGTTCTACCTCAGTACAAGCTTGCTCGAAGTAGCTGTCTGGTAGTAGCTCAACCAATTTTTCCCATGCTGCAGTACGTTTTTCAAATGGGCATGAAACAGAATCCACACCTTGTAGACGAACGTTACGTAGGATGAATGGCATTACTGTCGTCGGTAGATCGAAGCCACCTGCAAGACCACAAGCTGCAACTGCACTGTTGTAATCCATTTGCGCCAATACTTTTGCTAGTACTTTGCTGCCTACGGTATCAACCGCACCTGCCCATACTTGTTTTTCAAGCGGACGTGCTGGCTCTTCAAATTCAACGCGGTCGATGATGCGGCTAGCACCAAGTTTTTCTAGTAGTGGGCCGTTTTTCTCTACGCGACCTGTTACTGCTGCAACTTTGTAGCCAAGCTGCGCTAGAAGCGTTACTGCTACTGAGCCAACACCGCCACTTGCGCCTGTTACAAGGATTTCGCCATTTTCAGGTTTGATGCCTGCATCAAGCAGTGCTTGAACACATAGCATGCCAGTGAAGCCAGCAGTACCCACCATCATTGCTTTCTTGCTGTCTAGACCTTTTGGTAGTGGTACTAGCCAATCCGCTTTTAGACGAGCACGTTGAGACATACCGCCCCAATGGTTTTCACCCACGCCCCAACCAGTAAGAACAACTTTGTCGCCTGCTTGGTAGCGGTCGTCTTCTGAGCTTACTACCGTACCTGCTAGGTCAATACCCGGCACCATCGGGAAGTTACGGATGATTTTACCTTTACCTGTAATTGCAAGGCCGTCTTTGTAGTTCAACGATGAGTAATCAACGTCAATCAGAACGTCGCCTTCAGGAAGTTGTGTTTCATCGATTTGCTCGATGTTAGCGATAGTACGTTTGTCTTCTTGATTTAGAACTAGAGCATTAAACATAAGGTTCTCCGATTGTGCGGTAGCGTGACTCTGGGTCACATGCAGCAAGATATCAACTGCTGCTAAGTGTATGTCTTCTTTGTCTATGAATAAAATGAAACTTGAGCATTTAATGTATGCTTTTTGTGCATGTAAGCAATATTTGGCGTAAAACAAAGGGCGACATCAGATGCCGCCCTTAAGTGTAATACTAAAAATTTTCAGTATTGGTTCATTTGCTCGTGATTGCTGGATTGATCACTACAACCTAGTTTCTCTTAGACAAACTATGGTCGTTCAAATACCGTTGCAATACCCTGACCTAAACCGATACACATGGTTGCTAGGCCGTATTTTGCGTCTTTCGCTTCCATTAAGTTGATCAACGTAGTCGAGATACGTGAGCCAGAACAACCAAGTGGGTGACCCAATGCAATCGCACCACCGTTAAGGTTGACCTTCTCATCCATAACATCAAGCAGACCCAAGTCTTTAGCACATGGCAGAGATTGAGCGGCAAATGCTTCGTTTAGCTCAACCACATCCATGTCTTCAATTGAAAGACCTGCGCGCTTAAGTGCTTTCTGTGTCGCTGGTACAGGACCATAACCCATGATAGAAGGGTCGCAGCCCGCAATGGCCATGCCTTTGATGCGTGCACGAATCTTCAAACCAAGCTCATTGGCTTTCTCTTCGCTCATGATCAACATCGCTGATGCACCATCAGACAGAGCCGATGATGTACCGGCTGTTACTGTGCCGTTAGCAGGGTCGAATACTGGACGAAGTTGAGATAGGCCTTCAACGGATGTTTCAGGACGAATCACTTCATCGTGATCTAGAGTGAATAGCGTGCCGTCTGCTGCGTGGCCTTCAATCGGTAGGATTTCGTTTTTAAAACGACCCTCTACGGTTGCTGCATGTGCACGAGCATGAGAACGCGCGGCAAACTCGTCTTGTTGCTCACGGCTAATGCCATGTAGCTTACCAAGCATTTCAGCGGTTAATCCCATCATGCCTGCTGCTTTTGCAACTGTCTTTGACATACCAGGGTGGAAGTCCACGCCGTGGTTCATTGGTACGTGTCCCATGTGCTCAACACCACCAATTAGGCAGATTTCAGCGTCACCCGTCATGATGGCACGTGTACCATCGTGAAGCGCTTGCATTGATGAACCACACAAGCGGTTAACCGTCACGGCGCCAATCTCAATTGGTAGACCAGCAAGTAGCGCCGCATTACGTGCCACGTTAAAGCCTTGTTCTAGGGTTTGTTGTACACAGCCCCAGTAGATATCTTCAATCTCGCTTGGGTTTACTTGTGGGTTACGTGCAAGAATCCCCTTCATTAGGCGTGCGGATAGATCTTCTGCTCGCGTATGACGGAAAGCACCACCTTTAGAGCGACCCATTGGAGTACGTAGACAATCGACTACGACAACATTTCTTGTTTGATTAGTCATTTTAGCATCCCTCCTTAGATAGAACCTTGCTGTTGTGCACCGTAAAAGCTTTCACCTTTCGCCGCCATATCAATCAGCATCTGTGGTACTTGGTACATTGCACCGAGATCCGAGTATTGTTTTGCCATGGCAACAAACTCGGCAATACCTACGCTATCTAGGTAGCGGAATACGCCGCCGCGGAATGGAGGGAAGCCAAGACCGTAAACCAGTGCCATATCCGCTTCTTGTGGAGTGGCGATGATGCCTTCTTGTAGACACAGTACCACTTCGTTGATCATTGGAATCATCATGCGTTGAATGATGGTCTGCTCGTCAAAGTCCTGTTTATCGGCACAAACGTCAGCGAGTACTGGCAAGATTTCTTCAGAGAAGGTTTTCTTAGGCTTACCTTTTCTATCAATGGTGTAGCTGTAGAAGCCATTGCCATTCTTCTGGCCGTATTTATCTGCTTCGAACAGCGCATCGATCGCGTCACGACCTTGTTTGCCCATGCGCTCAGGGAAGCCTTGCGCCATCACGGCTTGTGCGTGGTGGGCGGTATCAATACCAACAACATCGAGCAAGTATGCAGGTCCCATCGGCCAGCCAAACTTACGCTCCATGATTTTGTCGATTTTCGTAAAGTCAGCACCATCACGAAGTAGCATGCTGAAGCCGCCAAAGTATGGGAACAATACGCGGTTTACAAAGAACCCAGGGCAATCATTGACGACAATTGGTGATTTGCCCATTTTCGCTGCGTAGGCAACAACACGATTGATGGTTTCATCAGACGTATGTTCACCACGGATGATCTCCACGAGAGGCATACGATGCACTGGGTTGAAGAAGTGCATGCCACAGAAGTTTTCTGGGCGTTTCAGCGATTTTGCCAATAGGTTGATAGGAATCGTCGAGGTGTTTGAGGTGATAACCGTGTCGTCACCTAAATGCGATTCGACTTCACTCAGCACTGCTGCTTTTACTTTCGGGTTTTCTACTACAGCTTCAACAATCACGTCTGATTCTTCGATGCCTGCGTAATGTAAGCTTGGTGTGATAGACGCTAAAATACCAGCCATCTTAAAGCCATCAATGCGACCACGAGACAAGCGTTTATTTAGCAGCTTAGATGCTTCAGTCATGCCTAAGTCGAGTGAAGGTTGCGCGATGTCTTTCATTAACACCGGAACGCCTTTTAGTGCAGATTGGTAAGCGATGCCGCCGCCCATGATACCCGCACCAAGCACAGCCGCACGTTGCGTGTCTTTACTTGCTGACTTAGCTGATTTTTTCGCAAGCCCTTTAATGTATTGGTCGTTAAGGAACAAACCAACCAGTGATTTTGCTTCTTCAGACTTAGCCAGTTTTACGAAGTGCTTGCGTTCAATGTCTAATGCTTCGTTACGAGCAAAGCGAGCGCCTTCTTCAATAGTAATAACGGCAGTCATTGGAGCTGGGTAATGAGGACCGGCTTTCTGAGCCACTAGACCCTTCGCCATGGTAAAGCTCATCATTGACTCGAGTTTACTTAGCGTCAGTGGTGACGTTTTTTGCTTACGACGAGCTTGCCAGTCTAGTTTTTCGTTGATTGCCGATGTCAGTGTTTGTAGTGCTGACTCGTAAAGTGCGTCGCTATCGACAACCGCATCAAGAAGACCAATCTTTAATGCCTCATCCGCACGACACGCTTTACCTTGAGTGATCACTTCCATTGCGCTGTCGGCGCCAATAACACGTGGCAGACGTACACAACCACCAAAGCCCGGCATGATGCCCAGTTTTGTTTCTGGTAGACCGATGCTGGTGGTCTTGTCACCAATTCGCATATCAGTTGCAAGCACACACTCACAGCCGCCGCCTAACGCGTGACCTTTAAGTACCGAAATCGTCGGGACGGGTAAGTCTTCCAGCTTGTTAAAGATGCTATTAGCAAATTGCAGCCACTGATCGAGCTCAGCGTCTGTCTTGGCAAAAAGACCTAAGAATTCGGTGATGTCAGCACCAACAATGAACGCGTCTTTATCTGAGGTGAGCATCAAGCCCTTCAGTCCTTGGTGCGCTTTTAGTGCATCAAGGGCTTTGTCGAGTGACTCTAGTGTCGCTAGGTCGAGCTTGTTAACGGATTTTGGAGAGCAGAAGCTTAGTTCTGCAATACCATCTTGTACTTCCTTTACCTGTAGGGTTTCGGCTTGGTAAATCATTGTCTATCTCCATGACATACAATCTTGGATTGTCTGTATACCGATTTGATGCGGGCTGAGCGCCTGTAAGGCAACAAATAGATATAGAGGAAAGTCGTTTTATTTATAGTTCTGGTTAGACCAGTGAAGTTAGTTTGGACTTCGGATTGGTTAATTTCAATACATTTTTTAAACAAGTGTTTAACATTGTGCGCTAAGGCAGATCTTATGCGACTCACAATTACCTCTCGTGATAGACTTTGGACAAAGAGAAAAGTGACCTAATCCTATGAATGACCTGCCTTATCTTATCCCTGCCGCGCCTGCTCAATTTGAAGAAGAAATCAAAAAGAGCGTCTTTATTACCTATTTGGCTCATACGCCGAACATAGAGGCTGCAAAGGCGTTCGTAGAGCAGATCAAAACCAAGCACTCTGATGCAAGGCATAACTGCTGGGGATTTGTTGCGGGTCGACCAGAAGATTCGATGAAGTGGGGGTTTAGCGATGACGGAGAACCATCGGGGACAGCCGGAAAACCGATCCTAGCTCAATTGTCTGGTTCTGGTGTAGGAGAACTCACAGCTGTTGTTACTCGATATTCTGGTGGCATTAAGTTAGGCACGGGTGGTTTGGTGAAAGCTTATGGTGGCGGTGTGCAACAAGCGCTCAAGCTGCTTCAAACAATTGAGAAAAAAATAACCACAAAACTCCGTCTAGAGTTAGACTATGGTTTTATGCCTATCGCACAGTCGATCATGCCCCAGTTTGGTGCGGTTGAAGTTGAAGCTGAGTACAGCGATCAGGTGGTATTAGTGTTGGAAATTGAGCTACGTGAAGTGAGCGCCTTTACCCAAACTATCATCAACAAAAGCGGTGCAAAGGCAATTGTCACCCCTATAGACGTACAATAATGAAATATAGGAAGCCACAGGGACAGCTTCGCTAGTCAATTAATCCATGCAATTTCGTTCAATTATTCGAATCGTCGGGCTATTGCTCGCGCTTTTTAGTGTCACAATGCTCGCGCCAGCATTGGTCGCACTCATCTATCGAGATGGTGCGGGTGTACCTTTTGTCACGACTTTCTTCGTACTTCTATTGTGTGGTGGGATATGTTGGTTCCCAAACCGCAGGTATAAACACGAGTTAAAAGCACGTGATGGCTTTCTTATTGTTGTTCTTTTCTGGACAGTACTAGGCAGCGCAGGCTCGATCCCTTTTCTTATCTCAGATAACCCAAATATATCTGTGACTGACGCCTTTTTTGAATCCTTCTCTGCTTTAACGACCACTGGCGCGACAGTTATCGTTGGACTTGATGAATTACCCAAAGCAATCTTGTTTTACCGCCAGCTCCTACAGTGGTTTGGAGGAATGGGGATCATCGTATTAGCCGTTGCAATCCTACCTGTGCTTGGTATCGGTGGTATGCAGCTTTATCGTGCAGAAATCCCAGGACCAGTCAAAGATACTAAGATGACGCCGCGTATTGCCGAAACGGCTAAAGCGCTATGGTATATATATTTAAGTCTGACGATCGCATGTGCCGTGGCATTTTGGTTGGCCGGTATGACGCCATTTGATGCTATTAGCCATAGCTTCTCAACTATTGCTATCGGTGGTTTCTCTACGTACGATGCCAGCATGGGCTATTTCGATAGCTATGCGATTAACATGATTACTGTTGTCTTCTTGTTAATCTCGGCATGTAACTATTCTTTGCACTTCGCTGCGTTTGCGTCTGGCGGCGTGCATCCTAAATACTATTGGAAAGATCCAGAGTTCCGCGCGTTCATCTTTATACAAGCTGTTTTGTTCTTGGTGTGCTTCTTATTATTGTTGAATCACCATTCTTACGACTCAACCTATGATGCATTCGATCAAGCGCTTTTTCAGACCGTGTCCATCTCAACTACGGCAGGCTTTACCACAACCGGCTTTGCTGATTGGCCATTATTCTTACCAGTGCTGTTGTTGTTCTCTTCTTTTATCGGTGGTTGTGCTGGTTCGACTGGCGGCGGTATGAAAGTGATCCGTATCTTATTGCTGACCTTACAAGGTGCGCGTGAGCTGAAGCGTTTGGTGCACCCTCGTGCGGTTTACACCATCAAAGTGGGTGGCAGTGCACTACCGCAAAGAGTTGTAGATGCGGTTTGGGGATTCTTCTCTGCTTACGCTTTGGTATTCGTGGTTTGTATGTTGGGCTTGATTGCGACCGGGATGGATGAGCTAAGCGCATTCTCGGCGGTTGCAGCAACGCTCAACAACTTAGGCCCAGGCTTGGGTGAAGTAGCGCTTCACTTTGGCGATGTGAACGACAAAGCAAAATGGGTATTGATTGTTTCTATGTTGTTTGGTCGTCTGGAAATCTTTACCTTACTTATTCTACTTACGCCGACGTTTTGGCGTAGTTAAGGGGAAATCGTGGCAAAAGCATTATTTCTATATTCCTCCCGTGAAGGGCAGACTAAAAAAATTCTCCACTATATAGATGAGAAGCTAACAGACTTCGAATGTGAGTTGGTGGATTTACATAATCATAATGTTGAGACGATTGATTTTAGCCAATACGACAGGGTATTGATTGGAGCGTCTATTCGTTATGGTCATCTTAATAAGAAGCTGTACCAGTTTATTGAGCGAAACCTCAATCAACTTGAACAAAGTAAAGTGGCGTTCTTCTGCGTAAACCTAACCGCTCGTAAAGAAGACCAAGGAAAGGATACGCCAGAAGGCAGCGCTTACATTCGTAAGTTCCTAATTAAGTCACCTTGGAAACCAACCTTAATCGGTGTTTTTGCTGGTGCTCTTTATTACCCACGTTATGGTTGGTTCGACAAAACGATGATTAAGTTCATTATGTCGATGACGGGTGGCGAAACCGATACGACCAAAGAAGTGGAATACACCAATTGGGAAAAAGTGGCTCTTTTCGCAGATAAATTCAAAGAACTGTAGAAATAACGTGCTTTTTTGACCGCTTTTGACGCAAATTTATCCGAACGGTAAAAAAGTCAAAAAAAAGGTGAAAAAGGGCTTGCCAATGTGATCGCAATCTCTATAATGCCACCTCGCTGACACGGCAACGCTTCGAAAGAAACGAAAGCCAAGTTAGCAAGCCAATTAGCCAAGCGGAAACGCTTGAAAGAAAGTTTGAAAAAAGTGATTGACACTAAACTTTAACTCGCTAAAATGGCCGTCCGATTTGAGCAAAGCTCAATAGGAAAGCTCTTTAACAATATAGAC